>NZ_JACGVR010000029.1:0-50816 GCF_014077325.1 Colwellia sp. BRX8-5 | reverse complement strand
AATAAATGAATAAATGAATAAATGAATAAATGAATAACTGAATGATAAATTTGGTACGTTTATGTAACATAGGAATTTAGACGAGTTTATCTCAATTGAATTTTCAACCATTTGTTTTTTATCGGTTTACACTGTTTGGAGTATGTGCATAACGTGCCATTTTTGGGATCGAATAACACATAGCCTGTTACTTTTATTCATAAAAGACACTCAAAACAGATAAGCTTGCTGGCCACTTACTAAATCTATTATATAAAATGTTGTGTGTGAATTAATCAGCTCGATATGTCGACAGTTTAAATCGAAATGCATACTAATAAGGTGTTAGGTTACTAAGGAATATTTATTAAATGCCCTCACCAGTATTTTTGGTCTATGGGGCTCATTACTTATAATCTTTACTAAGCAAGAATAAGGCGTTTAAGTAGGGCAAAAAAGTTGGCTAGAGCCTGTAACAAAATCTGTTACAGGTTCGTATAAATAGTTAAAATATAGTGCTTCGTTACTTAATACTAATATTGGTGTTAATTATTGACTTTAAAGCGACCGACTAAATTTGTTAAATCTTTAGATAAAACAAGTAAGTCATTCGATCCATCGGCCAATGTATCAGCAGTATTAACAATACCTTTTGCCGATTGATTAATGCCACTAATATCGTCATTGATCAAGTCCGATGAACTGCACTGTTGATCTGCGGCTTGAGTAATACGCGAGATATTTACCTTCATTTGTCCAACCAAAGTACTGATTTCGTTAAATGATTGGTTCGCTTGTTCAATTTTATTGATAGCCTGTTTCGATTGTTCGACATTCACGCCCATTTGTTGAGAAACAACACGTGTTTTATCCAGCAAGTTCATTAATACAGCATCAATTTCTTCGGTAGCGCCTCGCGAGCGTTGCGCTAATGTTCTCACTTCATCTGCGACCACAGCAAAGCCTCGCCCTTGCTCACCAGCTCTTGCCGCTTCAATAGCCGCATTAAGTGCTAAAAGATTGGTTTGTTCGGCAATGCTTCTGATAACATCTAATATTTTAGTAATATTCTCACTTTCCAGTTCAAGTGACTTCATCGATTGAGATGATTCACTTAACGATTGATTTAACGAACTCACTTCACTTACCGTGACAGAAATTAACGAAATACCCTTTTTGGAGTACTCTTCAGTTTTCATAATAGTCGTTGAACTTTCTTGGCAGTCGTTTGATGTTTGATGTGCGATATCTGTCATCGTTGCGATAAGGTTATTCACATTATTTATTGATTGTTCTTGTTTATGGCTGACTGATTTTACATCAGCGATTTGTATACCCGATTGATTAGCTACCACATTTAATGTTGATGCACAGGTTTTAATATCAACGACAAGCTGATGAATCGAGTCTAAGAATTGATTAAACCATTGAGCCAATTCACTGACTTCATCTTGACCAATAACCTCTAGTCGCTTAGTTAAATTTCCATCACCTTGTGCAATATCACGCAAACCTTCAGCCACACGGTTAATAGGTTGAACAATTCGATTGGCTAACCAAAATCCTATGGCAATAAATAATGTAACCATGATAAAGGCAATCACGGTAATGGTCTGACTCATATTATATGCAGGCGCTAAAATTTCATCGCTATGGATGACGCCAACAAAACGCCACTTTAGTTCTTTTGAATAATAACTGGCAACGTCAACATCTTCACCTAAATGCTCGGTAGAAAAATGATCTTGATTTGGACTTTTTTGTAATATGGAAAATAATGATGATGATGAAAGATCTTTAATATTTTTGAAGTTATTCTCGGGTGTTTTGGCATCAGCTAATACGGTTCCTGACTCATCAATAAGAATGAGATAGCCGCTTTCACCTAGTTTTGTATTACTTAATATATCCGTTAATGTTGAAAGGGTAACATCTAGACCTTGTACACCTATGATGTCGCCTTGCTTATTTTTGACCACTAATGCAGAAGTTACTACAGGTTTTCCTATGACATCTTGATATGCTTCAGTAATAATTGGAGCGTTTGGAGAGGCTAGCGCCTGTTTGTACCAAGGACGTTGTCTTGGATCATAACCTCCAAGCACTTCTAATGGATATTGAACAAAGCCACCTTCTTTGGTGCCTGTGTATACGTATAGTAAATCAGGGTGTGATGAACCAAAATCTTCATATAGCTTATATAAATTTAATTCTTCGACAGAATCATTTTTTGGCTCCATCATATGATCAGAGTCAATATAAGTATGAGTATTATCAGGAAGTTGGGTTGTCAATTTATTTTGAGCTAAAAATTTTACGTTAGCTTTGATTTGTTGGAAGAACAGCTGAAAGCCGTTGTCTACTTGCCTTAATTCATCCTGAGTGCGTTCCACAAAGCTTGTTGAAGATATAGAAATCGTCATTGATATACTGACAATTGCAATGGCAATAATTGGTAAAATAACCGTAGCAGCAAAGCTCAACGTTAGTTTAGAGCGAATATTCATAAAAATTCATTAAATAATCGTAAATGTAGCCATAATATAACTGAGAATCATACTGAGACCAAGCCCAAATGAGTCAGAGCGAAAGTACTGGCTAAACGACAAAACTGTGACCGATCTTACTTGCCCATTTCAGTATTTTAAAAATCCAAAAATTTTTAAAAAAGCCTCAACAAACTTCACGGAAAATTCTCTCGCCATCTATGACTATTCGTTGTGTTTTATTAGTAAAAGTTTATCAGTGAAGAATAGCCACTTTGCTTTGTCTATAGGTGTTTTAGATTATATTGCCCATTATTTTAAGGATTTATTTATTATATTTACCAATTATTTACATAAATAGCAGGAAATATTCTATATATTTATTACACTTAGGGTTAACTATAACAATAATACGAATTAATAATGTCAAACTTTCTCTTTAAAGAAGAATCTGCAGGCGAGTCCTTAACGTCAAAACCAAAGAAGCACAAGGTCTGGCGGATACTTGTCATTGATGATGATGAATCTGTGCATCAAGTCACTCGACTGGTTTTAGCGGATGCTACTATTGAACACAGAAGCTTGGAAATTGTTTCGGCTTATTCTTCTATTGAAGCTCGTGAGATATTATTAAAAGATGATACCTTTTGCATGGCCTTTGTTGATGTTGTTATGGAAACTGATCATGCAGGTTTGGAGCTTGTTGAATGGATCCGTAATACCTTAAAAAACCAAGCAATACGTCTTATTCTAAGAACGGGTCAGGCAGGATCAGCTCCTGAAGCTAAAGTGATTAAAGAATTTGATATTAATGACTATAAAGAAAAAACTGATTTTACTGCCGGTAAAATGACTACAACTGTCTACGCAAGTATTCGCGCTTATCGTGACATAATGACGATACAGCGTAGTTTAGATGCTTTTAAACAGTTAATAAAAGCCACTCATGATCTTTTGAAAATTAATCAATTCAAGCCTTTTGGCTCTGCTGCTTTAGAACACTTATTGACTTTAATGGATGTTGACAGCTCTGCGCTTTATATTGCCCGAAGCCAATTAGAATATGATGAAACTAGCTCAAATCTGATTATTGCCTGTACCGGTAAGTATGTGAGTGAGTCAGATAGTCTTGAAGCGTCAGATATTTCTAGTGATGTTAAACATTTAATCCAGAAAGCGTTCGAAAATAAAAAGCATTATTTCACCGATGAAATATTTGTTGGATATTATGAAACATCAGGCAATTCAGTCTCAGTACTTTATATTGAATTCGAAGATGACGCAGAGCATTTTAAAGCCAGTTTAGCCGAGTTGTTTGCCACTAATGTTGCCCTTATCCTTGATAGTTTATCCAAACAACATGAGCTAGAGAAAACTCAGAAAGAACTGCTCTATATCGTTGGAGAAGCCATTGAAACGCGTAGTAAAGATACTGGGGCTCACGTTCATCGAGTTGCACTTATTTGTGAACTGTTAGCGAAAAAATTACAACTAAGTGATGCCTTTGTTAATGCTATTCGCTTAGCTGCACCACTACACGATATTGGCAAGGTGGTTATTCCCGTTAATTTACTCCATAAACCGGGCAAGCTTGATAACAACGAATGGGAAATTATGAAAACTCATGCCGACGCAGGGTTTCAATTGTTGTCAAAATCTAAAACGAGTGTTTCAAAGCTAGGTGCAAGGTTAGCACATTACCATCATGAAAATTGGGATGGCAGTGGTTACCCCGATGGCTTAAGTGGTGAAGAAATTCCGCTTGAAGCACGTATTATGGCTATTGCAGACGTTTTTGATACCTTGGGCTCTGAGAGTTGTTATAAAGAGAAATGGTCTGATACCGAGATAAAAGCTTTCTTAATTGAACAAAGCGGCAAAAAGTTTGAAGAAAAAATGATTGATGTGTTTATAGAAAACTATGATGAGTTTTGCCAAATTAGAGTGTTAAATCCAGGTGAATTTCCATTATAAAACTGTATAAGCAACCGAGGTTATTCTTGTCAATTAGGTAAAGAGTAGAACATTTTTATTAATGTTCTACTTTCAGGTTAACATGAACTTAATTTTGGCTTATCTTATCGACCGTGGCTGAACAAGCTTCAAGGAATATATCCATAAAATATTCAACTTCAGGCATTTCTTTTTTTAACCCGTCTAGTTTTATTTCTAATCGCTCTTTAACGTGTAAAAACTCAGGGTTGTGGTGATTGAGCTCATCGAGTGCCTTGATATAAGCGACTAAAATGTCCGCCGCTTTTACTATCGCTTTATAATGGACTTCAACGTTATCTTGAACAATAATATCCGAAAAAAGTTCCTGAAACTCTTCAGGTAAAGACGCTAAACATTCTTTTTCTGCTAGGTACTCTATCTTCTTGAATTCTCTTGCAATTTCTTTATTAGCATATTTAGTTGGGCTAACAATATCGCCATAGCGAGTTTCACTTGCCTCATGATATAAAGCGATAGTGGCGACACGGTCAGCATTGATGTTACCGCCAAATTTCTTATTTTTAATGACCGCTAGCAAGTGAGCGACAATCGCAACTTGATGTGAGTGCTCGGCAACGTTTTCTGGCTTCACACAAAACATTAGCGCCCAACGTTTGATTAACGGCATTCTGAACATCCAAGCTAAAAAAGTACTCTGCATGGTTATTTCCTTAATATAAGTAGTTATTGGCTATAGGTACTGAAAAAATTCTTAAGTTTGGCCATTGCCGGCACTAATTCGTCAACATGGGGTAGAAAAACTAAACGAAAATAATTTTTCTCCTGAATGTTAAACGCACCGCCATGAACCAAAAGAATTTTTTCTTGTCTGAGTAAATCTAAAATCATTTTCTCATCATCAAGAATGTTAAATTTTTCTTGGTCAACTTTAACAAACAAATACAAGGCCCCCATCGCAGGGTTACAAGATAAACCATCAATTTCGTTGATCATTTTATGCGCTAGATTTCGCTGCTTGATTAAACGGCCATCATCCTTTATCAATTCATTAATACTTTGATAGCCACCTAATGCTGTTTGAATAGCATGTTGACAAGGCACGTTGGCACATAAGCGCATTGAAGCAAGAATATTCAAGCCTTCTAAGTAATCTTCCGCATGAAATTTAGGACCACTAATTACCATCCACCCAGCGCGAAAGCCAGCGATACGGTAATTTTTTGATAAACCGCCCATAGTAATAATTAAAACATCTTGTGCCAAACTCGCGGTAGGTATATGTGTAGCTTCGTCATACAAAATTTTGTCATAAATTTCGTCACTGAAAATAATTAAGTCGTGCTTACGTGCTAGTTCAATAATGCCCTTTAACAGCGCTTCACTGTAAACAGCGCCCGTTGGGTTATTGGGGTTAATTAGCACAATAGCTTTGGTTTTATCGGTGATCTTGTTCGCCATATCTACTAGGTCAGGAAACCATTGGTTTTCTTCGTCACAGCGATAATGAATAGCTTTGCCACCCGATAGCGCTACAGATGCTGTCCACAAGGGGTAATCGGGTGCGGGTATCAAGACTTCATCGTCATTATTTAATAACGCTTGCATCGCCATCACAATTAATTCACTGACACCATTACCGATAAAAATATCTTCAACGCTAACATCTAATATACCTTGTTGCTGAAAATACTGCATCACGGCAACACGTGCTGAATAAATACCTTTAGATTCGCAATACCCTTGAGCTGTCGGTAGGTTGCGAATAACATCTTTTAAAATATCATCGGGGGCAGCAAAACCAAACGGGGCAGGGTTACCGATATTAAGCTTTAATATTTTATGACCTTCATCTTCTAACTTTCGGGCTTCGGCGGCGATCTGTCCTCTAATTTCATAACAAACATTATTCAATTTTGATGATTTTTTGATGTTTTTCATTAGCGGCGTCTCATAGAATATTTTTCATATTGTGGTTGATTATGTATCCCTCATTGTTACTAATAATCAACCGCTTTGAAACAGTTACTTGCAAGTTTCTTATAGCATTAATGAAATAAAAGCGTCATCTTGTTATTAATTGAGTGAAATTTAAGCACGGAGGTCAATAATGCCATTACCTTTATTATGGTTAGGGGCTGCTGCAATATCTGCATTCGCGGTAAAAGAGTTAGCCGATGACCGCAAGAAACAGCAAAGAAAACGCTTTTATTATCGTGATGTACAATGTCTCGGTCGGTTTAATGAACATGAATCTCCGGTTGTCCAGTATCCAACCGATTTGTTTACTACCACGGAAAAAGTGAAACCAGAAATTGGCGCAATTGTTTGTTGTGGCGTTGGCGGTATACTTGATCACACCGGTATTTGGGTTGGTGACAATACAATTGTTGAACTCGATGGTAATGGTTTAATTAAAGCTATTTCGGTGCAACGCTTTACTAAAGAGCGCTCAGGAAAACATATTTTTATTGCTTGTGATTCAACAGCAAAACCTTTTGCTAGTGAACTTGCCGCGCAACGTGCTCAGCAACAAATTTTTCAATACCGAGATTATCATATGATAGAAAATAACTGTCACCAATTTATTTGGCAATGTTTTAAACCCCATGATAAGAATTTAACAACGTTTAAGGCGCTTAATATTCGCTTAGCGAAATTATACGATCGGAAAATTTATTGGGATATTTGTGATTGCTGATCAGTTAACTAGATAAATTAGTAGTATTTATCACTATACTTTTATCGGTAAGGCAATCAGAATATAGCTCAATAATATTGTGTACAATGAAGGTTTACTTTTGAAACTTTGGTTAAAAAGAATTTTACTCTTGTTCGTTTCACTGTTTTGCTTTGCTATCATTGTCATTTTTATGGCTTTACAGTCAACGCCGCAGTTGCAAAGAATACATCAAATTGATGCTAATTCGGCGACAGAAAATAAACGTATTGCTCAGCGTTTAATTCAGTCTTTAAAGAGTGATCAGCAACCGATTAAATTGCAAGCTACTCAGGCTGAACTTCATGGACTCAGTGCTTTTGGTCACCGTGCCATTCCACAACTAAGCTCTGATGTGGTTTTATTTAAAGACAGTGCTTTAATTAACTTTTCTATAGCCTTGCCTTTACCCAAGTTTATAAAATACCTTAATGTGGAGATGATGCTTGTTTCTTCAAAGGAAGGTCTTGATTTGGGCACTGTTTATATTGGTAATGTTGCGCTCCCGGGTAATGGATTGCTTAAATTGGCTGAATGGTTTACTAACCTATATGTAAAAGAAGAATTTGGTAGCACGCTATTAAGCATGATCAAAAGCGTTGATATTAGTGCAGAGAAAATTTCTGTAGATATTGTGCTTTCAGATGATTTAAAAAATGAGCCATTAAGCAATAAAAATAGTCTTTTTGCTTTACGTGACCAACTTGCGTTATATGGTGATGTTGAGGTGATACGGTTTTATTATCAAAGCCTTGTTGACACGATTGAGCAGTCAAAAACGCTTAAGCTTTCGTTTGCTCAATATGTTGGTTTTACTTTTGGTTTAGTAAAACAACGTAATTTAGCCGCAATAACTGATTCACCGGCAAAAGAGAATCGAGCGGCTTTAATGGCCTTAGTGCTTTATTTTGGTACCGATAAGTTTGAGCTCTTAGTCGGGGATATTTCTAAGCTGTCAGCGGAGCAAATACAACAGCGAACAATACGCCGAGCAAGGGTTACGTTACGCGAAAGAGTGGATATTCAAAAGCATTTTATTTACTCCGTTGCTTTGCAGCTATTTGGCACCAGTACCGCAAGTAATGCCATTGGCGAGCTAAAAGAATTTTTAGACTCAAACAGTGGTGGTAGTGGTTTTAGTTTTGCCGACTTGATGGCCGATCGGGCTGGAACTCGCCTGGCAATGCTGGCGACAACCTCGGATGAAAGCGCCTTAAAAGTGCAAGAACACTTGGCTGATATCATTAATGAAAGCTTGATTTTACCTGAATTGACGGGTTTACCCGAAGGTATATCCCAACAAAAATTCGAACAATATTATCGTGATATTGATTCGTTAGTTTATCGTAGCATGCTGCAAAGCATTGATGAGCGTTTACGTAAAATTCCTGTTTATCAAGACTAACTAAAGCGCTAGCCAGCAATAAAAAACGCGACCTTAAGGTCGCGTTTTTATGTTCAATATGAGGGGTTATATTCACAACTGCCTGGATGCCAGAGCCGAAGATGGTTTTTCTCAAATACCATCAACTATCAAGTCATTATTACTGAATCCTTGCATCTCACCGTTAATCAATGTGATGTTTAGCTAAATAAAGACATGACATCACTGATTGCCATTAACGATTTTTCACCACTAATACGGTTTTTCACTTCAACGTTCTGTTCATCAAGATTACGTTCACCAACAATTAATAATATTGGCGTACCAATTAATTCATGGTCGGCAAACATCACACCCGGACGTTCTTTACGGTCATCGAAGATAACTTCAATGCCAGCTTGCTGTAATTGTGTGTATAAAGCTTCTGCGGTTTCTTTAACACGAGCAGACTTTGCCATATTCATTGGAACAATCGCTACTTGAAATGGTGCAATAGCTGCTGGCCATTTTATGCCATTTTCATCATGATTTTGTTCAATAGCCGCAGCAACAATACGTGAAACGCCTATGCCATAACAGCCCATAGTTAACGTTTGATTTTTACCATTTTCTGTTAATACGCCACAATTCATTGCTTGTGCGTATTTTTCGCCTAACTGGAAAATATGGCCCACTTCAATACCGCGCTTAATGACAATATTACCAAGACCACAAGGGCTAGGATCGCCTTCGACGATGTTACGGATATCTTGAATGTTGATTTCATCACAATCACGTTTCCAGTTAACCCCAGTATAAGATTGACCGTTTACGTTGGCACCACAGACAAAGTCGCTTAGATGAGCAGCACTGCGGTCTACAATAACGTCAACAGGTAAGCCTCTAGGGCCTAATGAGGTGATATGGCAGTTAGCAATTGCAGATATTTGTTCATCAGTTGCAAATGTTAAAGGTGAAGCGATAACAGATAAATTTTCAACTTTAACTTCATTTAGTTGATGATCGCCACGAAGCACTAGAGCAATGAATTTTTCTGGCTCACCTTTAGCACTAGAGCCAAGCACTAATAGTGTTTTAACCGTAGTTTTTAAATCTATGTTTGAGGTTTTGATTAAACGTTCAAGCTTTAATTCTACCTTAGTCAATTCCTGAGTTGGCTCTGCTCGTTCGCCTAGCGGC
This sequence comes from Colwellia sp. BRX8-5, assembly GCF_014077325.1. Classification (NCBI taxonomy): domain Bacteria; kingdom Pseudomonadati; phylum Pseudomonadota; class Gammaproteobacteria; order Alteromonadales; family Colwelliaceae; genus Colwellia; species Colwellia sp. BRX8-5. The sequence continues at coordinate 41,116 of NZ_JACGVR010000029.1, read as the reverse complement.
GCAATAGCTTCAGCTTTCTCAACGTTTGCTGCAAAATCGCTACCGTCACTAAAGGCAATATCGTCTTCGCCAGAATCAGCTAAAACATGAAATTCATGTGAAGCTTCACCACCAATAGAACCTGTGTCAGCAATGACTGGGCGGTAATCCAAACCTAAACGGTCGAAAATACGGCAATAGGCGTCAAACATAATTTGGTAAGTTTTCTTTAAACATTCTTCGCCTAAATGGAAAGAGTAGGCGTCTTTCATTAAAAATTCACGACCACGCATCACACCAAATCGAGGGCGTATTTCATCGCGAAATTTTGTTTGAATTTGAAATATATTCAGCGGTAATTGTTTATAACTATTTATTTCATTAGCGACTAATTTTGTAATGACTTCTTCGTGCGTTGGACCTAAAACGAAGGCGCGGTCATGACGGTCATTTATGCGCAGTAGCTCAGGGCCATAATCATTTAAACGTCCAGACTCTTCCCATAAATCAGCAGGTTGAACCATAGGCATTAATACTTCAATAGCGCCTGCTCGTTCCATTTCTTCACGAACAATATTTTCAACTTTTCTTAATACTTTGAGACCTGTGGGTAACCAAGTATATAAACCAGAAGCAACATTTCGAACAAGTCCGGCACGTAACATTAATTGGTGACTGATCACTTCGGCGCTGGCTGGCGTTTCTTTCAAGGTAGAAAGTAGGTATTGAGTAGTACGCATTGACTAAAGGTTCCGTAAAATATCAAGTATATAATTGTCGGTTATTCTAGCAGGGCGGGGCGATGGGCAAAAGGAAAATATAAACTCAGATGAATAAAGTTTAACGCATTAAAGAGTCAATTTTAGCTATCTGCACGGGTTATTTAATTAAATAAAATAAAGTCTAACCATTAAGTGCCAGTGTACATTTTAATTACTTGAGCTCATCTTCGTATCAAGGCTAGGTAAAATGATCGCCCTTTGGTATTAATTGCGGGTGTTTATCTTAAGTAATTGTTGATATTATTTTGGCAGTTCTGTTACTTTATCTGCAGGTATATTTAATGACAACAACTCTTTTAAATGGCGTGGTGATCACTTTATGCAAGTTTTAGTTACGGCAATTTTAGCTCAGGTCGGCTCGGTTGTTTTAGGTAAGCCTAACGAAATACGTCTAGCTCTGGCGTGTCTATTAGCAAAAGGTCATCTTTTGATAGAAGATTTACCAGGCATGGGTAAAACCACGTTAGCGCAGGTGTTAGCACAAACGCTTGGACTTAGTTATCAACGAACGCAGTTTACCAGTGACTTGTTACCGGCGGATGTTATTGGTATCTCAATATTTAATCCTGACACTAAAAAGTTTGAGCTCCATCGAGGACCAATTTTTAATCAGGTGGTGTTAAGTGACGAAATCAACAGAGCAAGTCCTAAAACACAAAGCGCTTTACTTGAAGCAATGGAAGAGCATCAGGTTAGTATTGATGGGACAACCTACCCACTGCCACAACCCTTTTTTGTTATCGCCACACAAAATCCTTTAATACATGCGGGCACATACCCTTTACCTGAGTCACAACTCGATCGATTTATGATGCGTATATCTCTGGGATTTCCTGATATAGCGGCAGAAAAACAAATTTTACAGAGTGAAAGTAGCCACGCGAGCTATAAAAAGCTATTACCTTGTGTTGATACCGACAAACTTATCGCCATGCAAGCTGCTGTATCACAAGTGACGGTATCAGATAATATTATTGACTATGTAATCGCCTTAAATCATGTCAGTCGTCAACAAGGGTTTGCTGGTAGACCTTTATCACCAAGAGCTGGACAAGCACTGGTGGCTGCAGCGAAAGCATGGGCCTTTATCGATGAGAGGACCTATGTCATCCCCGAAGATATTCAAACCGTCTTTAGTTCGGTATGTCAACATAGACTTGAGTTGACCACGCTTGGCTTTGGTGAGCAACAAGATAAAATTTCAGCGCAGGTTATAGCACAAGTTAATGTTTTAAACCCACTGAATCCATAATGTATATCAATGACGTTAACTATAAATAGCGTTAGCTCAATAATAGAGACAACAGTGAAAAAACAGGCAATACCGATAAAAAATTATCTTAGTCGCTTTGCTAATAAGCAATTTAATCGTTGGCTAAAGCGTCGGATACCGCCTGCAAGAAAGCATAAATTATCAAATCATAATATTTTTATTATGCCAAGCCGGTTTGGTGTTGTTTATCTCTTTTTTGTGGTGTTGTTATTCCTTTTAGCAACCAACTATCAAAATAATGTCATCATGTTATTAAGTTACTTAATGGCGAGTGTGTTCATTACCACTATGATGCACAGTTTTTTTAACTTATCGGGTTTGGCAATATCTGCAGATAAAACTGCCCTAGGGTATGCAAATCAAAATATACACTTTCCTATTAAGATATCTTCAGCTAATAAACGTCTTACGATTAACTTTTGCTTTGATGACCAAGCTGTTCTTCATCTCCCTCAAAGTGAACCAGGCGAACAAACTGTTTATGTTTGCTGCTCCTACCCAAACCGAGGAGTATATACTCCGGGTCGGTTGAAAGTGTCGAGTGAATATTCGTTAGGTTTATTTATCACCTGGACAAGAATCGATTTTGACCAGCAATGTATTGTTTATCCTCAGGCCATGTCTTTAAGTTATCGACAAAGTGATTTTGGCGATGCAGAGCAAGAAAATGTATTTTCACAAAGCAGTAAACCGGGTGTCGATGATTTTTTTGAACTTAAAGCCTATCTTCCGGGAGAGCCACTTTCTCGTCTTGCATGGAAACAATTCGCGCGCGGTCAAGGTCGGTTAACTAAGCATTATCACCAACAACAAGGAACAAGGTGTTGGCTAAAGCTTAACGATATGCCCAATCACGGACTGGAGAAGCAACTCGCATACCTGTGTTTTCTAGTCAGTGAATACCACCGTAGCGAGCAAGTATTTGGTTTGGATTTAGTAGCAGAAAAAATACAGCCTAGCCAAGGTGAATTTCATTTTAAAGAATGTTTAATGGCGCTAGCCATTTATCCTAAGTCGCTACGATGATAAATAATACAGTAACAGGTGAAAAATTTAGCTTATTACCTCAACATGCCTGGGTGTTGCTTGTTTGTCAGTGCCTTAATTTAGCTTTACTTGTTAGTGAATTAACCCTCTGGATGTTGTTCATTATTGCTGTTTGTCTATGCTGGCGTGGCTTAACGCTTATTAAGCCAGCAATAAAACCACAGCGACTCATTATCTTATTGCTGGCTTGCTCTGGTTCTATTGCTATAGCACTAAGTGGTCGAGAATTAGGGGTCTTATTAAGCATGTTACATTTGCTTTGCTTTGCTTATGCTTTAAAAAGTTTAGAGTTAACTAGCCGCAAAGATTTTTATCAAATTGTTCTACTGGGTATTTTTATACTGGCATCGGTGCTTATTTTTTCTCAATCCTTATTTTTGTCGCTTTTCGTCTTTTGCTTACTAGTGTTAAATTTAAGCCTGCTGTTAGCCTATTTTTCAGCGTCACTGAACATTAAAAATAATCTTTATCAAAGTGCAATAACAGTGTTGAAGAGTATTCCGCTTGCTGTGGTTTTATTTATCGTTTTTCCTCGAGTTGCGCCTTTTTGGCAAGTACCATCAGCAAAGTCTGCCCAAACAGGTTTAGCAGAAAGTGTTACACCGGGAGATATAGCCAATTTAGCCAGATCTTCAGCATTGGCCTTTCGAGTGAAGTTTTTTACCGATATCCCGCAATACAACCAATTGTATTGGCGAGCAATGGTTATGGATGTTTTTGATGGGCGGACATGGCAACAGAGCAAAAATAGTTGGGCAAATATTGAGGAGCAGGCAAGTTCACTTAGCCTTAGCCGTGCGACATTAAGCGGAGCACAAACCCGTTATCAAGTCATGGTTGAGCCGAGTTATCAACGTTGGCTTTTTTCTTTAGCCGTGGTTGACCCTAAAAGTTTGACTAATAATCAAGTGACCATCAGGCCATTACCCAATTACACCATTATAAATAGTAAGCCTGTTAGTCAAACAACCAGTTATCAAATCAGTAGTTATACTCAATCGTTGCTTGATGCGCCGTTAAGTGACTACCAATGGCTAACAAGTTTACAACTACCCACCGACAGTAACCCCAAGCTGAAAGCGCAAGGCCAACAACTTAAGTTAAACTACCCAGATGAAATTGAACGTGCACAAGCTATTTTGGATATGATTAGAGAACAAGACTTTTATTACACGTTAACGCCGCCTTTATTAAATGGCGCTAAATTAGGGCATGAATTAGACCAGTTTTTCTATCAAACTAAAAAAGGCTTTTGTGTTCATTATGCCAGTGTCTTTACTTTTATGATGAGAGCGTCTGGTATTCCTGCTCGCTTGGTCACTGGCTATTTAGGTGGCGAGTATAATAAACAAAGTGGTCATCTTAGCATCTACCAATATGATGCCCATGCATGGGCTGAAATTTGGGTTAATGGCCAAGGTTGGGTAAGGGTAGATCCCACGGCGGCGGTTAACCCAGAACGAGTAGAAAGTGGGCTTTCACAAATGTTACAGCAAGATGCCCTGTTCAATAACGACTTGCTAAATTTACATCGATACAAACACCTCGCTTGGATCAATAGTCTGCGCTTACAGCTAGATGCGCTAGATTATCAATGGACAAGATTGGTTTTAGGTTATTCATCAAAAAAACAATATGATTTACTTAAACAGTGGTTTGGTGATCTTCGGGCTTGGAAAATAGCGGCAGTTATTGGTGGATCATTAATGTTAATGATGGCTGTGTTGTGGTTAGTTAATTTAAAGAGGGGTAAAGATAAACCGCCGGTAAAATGGTTAGCTCAGTATCAGCAAATAATAACGCGATTAAAAGCTAAAGGCTTAATAAAGCCTGACACTATGCCCGCGAGTCAATTTTCAAGGTTAGTTATTGAACGATTTCCTATGTTATCGAAAAACTTCATTGGCTATACCCAATGCTTTGAGGCACTCATGTATCAAGCATTATCCCCCCAGGAAAAAGAGCAGTGCTTAATCGAAATGAATCGCTACCAAAGACAATTAAAAAAACAATTAAAGCAGCTTAAAAAAACGTCAACGGGCAGCCATTAATTTACTTGATAAGTTGAACTTGCCATTTTACATTGTTTTAGTAGTTGGCTGAACTCATTAATGCCGCGGTCAAAACTGTCAGCAGGTAAGAATAAATGGTAACCAAAAGCAGAAGATAATCGTTCACTTTGATGGAGAAATGCCGCAATGGGTCCTTTTACAGGCTCTCCGTTTGATAGAATAAAGGGCTCAAAATTAATTTGAGCTTGTTCCATTGTCATTAGCTGATGCAATACCCCATAAATAATTAATCCTTGTTGTTGATGGATTAACCTATTCGCTAATCTAACGGAAATGTTTTTAGCAATATTATCGATATGAACCAATCGTATACCGATATAAGGTAATGTTTCACGTTCTATACCAACAACTTCAGCAACAATATTAATATTTTGTATATCTTGCCATGCTAATTGCCAGTGACCATAACGGTGATTAAAGGTTATTTTATCAGGCGTCAAATAGAGGCTAATGGCAGGTTCAAAAAGTTTAACTGCACCTACCAAAGTAATAACCAGACAGAGAAGGATCATAAAAATGTAGGCGAATCTATATGATTGCCAATAATGTTGAGCGAATAAAAGCGTAGTAAGTAAAAGTAACACGCCAAAAATAACAAGAGAGATCCCGTTATGTTTAGCGATGGGTTTAATTATTATGCTTGGATGTTGCACAGCTTTACCAGTCATTTAACCATCATTATTTTTTATTGATAATGCAAATATGCCTAATTATTTGTGCGTTTAACAGCGTATTTTTAAATCTACTGTCTTCAATGTTCATTAATATATGTTTATGTCTGCTTGAGTGCATCATATTATCACCACAAATAACTATATTTATCTGTGGTGTCCTATTCATACTTAAAGGAGATTAGTTTTTTTGTGAGCGCTTATGGTTAAACCATACCGCAGCTTTATAGACAACTAGGACAAATATAGTCCAAAAAATAGCATGATAAAATGCATGAAAAGAGCCTTCACCCAAACCGTGATCATCATGGGCGAATGCTTGCGCCGAAAAGAGGTAAATAAAACTGACAAGTAGCGTTATAAATTTCATGGTTAATCCTTTTTTTAATGTTTAATGTTTAATGTTTACTAGCTATAGATAATGAAGTCGTTATCGCAAAAATTACATCTGCAACATGCCTTCTTTTTCGATAAAGGCTATGATCTCGGCCAAACCTTGTTGTGTTTTCATATTTGAGAAAACAAAGGGTTTATCACCGCGCATTTTTTTAGTATCTCTATCCATCACCTCAAGTGATGCTCCGACTAAATCAGCAACATCTATTTTATTAATAATTAATAAATCAGACTTAGTGATACCCGGACCTCCTTTACGTGGGATTTTATCTCCGGCTGAAACATCAATAACATAAAGGGTTAAATCGGAAAGTTCAGGGCTAAACGTTGCGCTTAAGTTGTCACCGCCACTTTCAATTAATACAAAGTCTAGAGTAGGGTGAAGTTCTTGTAGTTCGTCAATGGCTGCTAGGTTCATTGAGGCATCTTCACGAATCGCCGTATGAGGACAGCCACCTGTTTCAACGCCGATAATTCTGTCTGCTGCGAGAGCGTCATTTTTAGTTAAAAATTCAGCATCTTCACGAGTATAAATGTCGTTGGTGACCACTGCCATATCATATTTATTACGTAGTGCTAAACATAGCTGTCGTAATAATGCGGTTTTTCCTGAGCCTACCGGGCCGCCAACACCAATGCGTAAAACTTGTTTTATCATTTTTTATTTCTCTTTTTATTTTTATAAAGCATGTTATTAATCAACTTAATATATTAAGAACGAAAAAGTCGTGAATATTGTGTTTCATGCCAAGCACTTGCCATGGCTAAGTGCGGCAGACTGGCACCAATATCGTTATCTGAAATACCGTTTGATTTTTCAATAATTAATGGCGTCTGTTCAGATAATTCAAATAGGAGGTTTTGTGCCTGAGTTTGCCCAAGAGGCACTAGTTTTGTCGCTGCTGCGACTTGGTTGTCGATGTATGTCCAGCAGTAACCACTTTGTGCTGAAATTAAATCTAACTTAAAGACATAAGCGCAAAGCGCAAAAGCACTAACAAAGCTGATTTCTTTAAGCGTTATTATTGCTTGATAAGCGGCTAAATTAAGGTTGTTTAGCTGTTTTATTAATCTTATTAAGGCTTTGCCCATTGCTAAATCAGCCAATAATAATTCATGACTTTCTCGACAAGCAATTAAATGGTTATTCCAGTCGTTAAAATCGTCAAAATCATTTATTGATAAGGCGTTAAATAATCGTTTTAAAATGGCCAAATCGGTTTGTGCTATAGACTCCTCTAAATTAATCTTTATCCAACTTGCGGTCGTTTCTGATGATGTTAACCAACCCATTTCAACGCCATATTCTAATGCTTGTGAAAACGCAAAACCGCCCACGGGTAGGTTTGCGCTGCATAACTGTAATAACCGATTAAGCTTAATCGGCTCGGCGAGTGTTATTTCTGCTGGTACTAGTGACACAGGTTTCACCGCAGGTTTAGTGTGCATGGGCGTGGCCGTGGCTACTAACGCCATAAACGCCATTTTCAGGTTCAAATATTGTTGGGGTATTATCAATCGTTAAACCATATTTTTGTGCAAGTTCTTCTAATACGTGGTCGGGTTTAAAACGTACCCATAACTCGCCTATTTGCAGTGAGGTGTGGCGATTACCTAAGTGATAACAAACTTTACAAAAGGTTAACCAGTCAGTTGCAATGGCGGTTGATACAGGCTCCGCTTGACCTTTTATTTCAATGAATAATCCACAGTCAGTTTTTAGTACTTCACCGACTAATAATGGTTGTCCACGCGCCATAAAAATACCTATGTCTAAACCACCATCCGTTTTACCTTTAATACGTGCTTTTTTACGGGTGTCTTGATCTAAAGTTATTGAGTCAGCTATATTATGGTGAGTATGGTCAAAACGCTGATGTGCTTGTAGCATGTAATTTCCTAATCTTTTAGTTTTATTGAATCACTTATTTCTTATTTAAAATAGGCAGTAAAGTTGTGCAAGTGGCAAGGTTACCGCAGGCTCACAGGTTAATAATTCGCCATTGGCACGTACTTCATACGTTTGAGCATCAACGTCTATTTTGGGCTGCCAACTATTATGAATCATGTCGTTTTTACCAATGTTTCGAGTGTTTTTACAGACACCAATCATCCGTGTCATACCTATTTTTTCAGGTACATTAGCGTCAATAGATGCTTGTGACATAAAGGTCATTGAGGTTTTGGCTGAGGCACTGCCATAGGCTGCAAACATTGGGCGGAAGTAGACTGGTTGTGGTGTTGGAATAGACGCGTTTGCATCGCCCATTGGCGCTGCTGCTATCATGCCGGATTTTAAAATTAGCGCAGGTTTTATACCAAAAAATGCCGGTTTCCATAGCACTAAATCAGCTAGTTTCCCGACCTCAATAGAGCCAACCTCATGGCTAATGCCGTGGCTAATTGCAGGGTTTATAGTATATTTAGCGATATAGCGTTTTATACGAAAGTTATCATTTCGTTCAGTATCGGGAGCTAATGGTCCTCGTTGTTGTTTCATTTTATGTGCGGTTTGCCAAGTACGAGTGATCATTTCACCGACTCGCCCCATGGCTTGTGAATCAGAAGCGATCATACTAATAGCGCCTAAATCATGCATAATATCTTCGGCGGCAATACTTTCCTTGCGAATACGTGAATCAGCAAAAGCAATATCTTCAGGGATAGACGGGTCTAAGTGATGGCAAACCATTAACATATCCAAATGTTCATCAATAGTATTAATGGTATAAGGGCGTGTTGGGTTAGTGGAAGATGGTAAAACATTAGCCTCACCACATGCTTTAATAATATCAGGTGAATGCCCACCACCAGCCCCTTCAGTGTGATAGGTATGAATAGTACGACCTTTAAATGCCCCTAAGGTGTCCTCAACAAAACCAGACTCATTTAAAGTATCGGTATGAATCGCTATTTGAACATCGTAACGCTCGGCAACCGATAAACAATTATCAATTGCCGCGGGTGTTGTTCCCCAATCTTCATGAAGCTTTAAACCACAAACACCTGCTTCAATTTGCTCTTCTAGGGCAAGTGGTAAACTTGCATTACCTTTGCCTAAGAAACCAAAATTCATTGGGAAATCGTTTGTTGCTTGCAGCATTTTATGAATATACCAAGGACCTGGTGTGCAAGTTGTCGCCTTAGTACCCGTTGCTGGGCCTGTACCTCCACCAATCATAGTCGTAACACCGGACATGAGTGCTTCATCTATTTGTTGCGGACAAATAAAATGTATATGGGCGTCGATACCGCCTGCGGTCAGTATTTGTCCTTCACCGGCTATAACCTCCGTACCGGGACCCACTTCAATATCGATATTGTCTTGAATATCAGGGTTGCCTGCTTTGCCTATAATAGCGATACGACCCTCTTTAATACCAACATCAGCTTTAATAATCCCCCAGTGATCAAGAATAACGGCGTTGGTAATCACTAAGTCAACGGTGTCAAAGCATGACGCTTGGCTTTGTCCCATGCCATCTCTAATAACCTTTCCCCCGCCAAATTTTACTTCTTCACCATATTGTGTGAAGTCTTTTTCAACCTCTAACCATAAATCTGTGTCGGCTAAACGAACTCGGTCACCGACTGTTGGTCCAAACATATGTGCGTAGGCGTTTTTATCAATACTGGCCATAATTATAAGTTTCCTTGTATTTCACCGCGAAAACCAAAGATCCTGCGTTTGCCTTGAAAGGCAACCAGGGTTACTTGGCGTTCTTGCCCAGGTTCAAAACGAACGGCGGTACCTGAGGTGATATCTAAACGATAACCTTTGGCGTGTTCTCGATTAAAATGCAAGGCAGGGTTTACTTCAAAAAAATGATAATGAGAGCCAACTTGAATGGGTCTATCGCCAGAATTAGCCACCGTAATTTTCAATCGTTCACGGCCGACGTTGAGTTCGCGTTCGCCTTGGTCTGTTTTTATTTCACCTGGGATCATCTTTGCTTCTCTTGTGTTTAATGTCTAACTAGATCTTATGTAACCTTCTATAGAGGTTTAGTTAAATAATAGGATTATGAACGGTGACAAGTTTGGTACCATCAGGAAATGTAGCTTCTACTTGTACATCAGGAATTAATTCTGCAACTCCTTCCATGACTTGATCTCGGGTTAATAACGTGCGGCCATAATCCATCATTTGAGCGACAGTGTTACCATCTCTGGCCCCTTCAATAATCTCCATTGAAATATAAGCCATAGCTTCAGGATAATTTAATTTCACACCACGCTTTAAGCGTCGTTCTGCTAACAATGCGGCAGTAAAGAGCAATAATTTATCTTTCTCTCTTGGTAATAAGTCCATGCTGTTGCACCTTTATTTATTTGTTTGTTTATTTAATAGTAAGGGAGTCATTAAGTGTCTGATCAGGTATGCCAAATACGCGGAATGTTCGCTGGTTTTTCTAGGTATACCGGTCTGATTTTTTGCCATAATTTAATAAAAAGTGCTTTGCATTCTTCACTATGCTCACCTAAATAACGTATCACTAATAACTGGCGTATTTGGCTGATACTCACTTTTTCTTCGGCGTTTTCTTCAACCATACAGTCGCGTAATTGCGCTACGAGTGCTTTATTGTCAGCATCGCTAAGTAGACCTGCTGGGGCATAAGCTAAAAAAGTGGCAAAAACACTGTGGCTATTTAAACCTGCGATGTGTTGATGTACTCCACTGCTAGGTTTTATCGAAATTCTATCGTGATAAATTAAAGTGTTTTCACAATAAACACGGTTTAATTGGCTATAACTGCCATATTTAAAGGGTTGATTTGAAAGGGGTAAGCCCAAACAGGTAATATCCCAACCTAAATAAGCGCTATCACTTTTAAAGTGAACATCAACAGTATTAAATCCATCAGCCCCCTCATAAACGATCGTTTCTAAGGGGAAATTTTCACACTTCGCCTGATGGTTAATAATAATGTCAAGGTGTTGAACTTGTTTGGGATCACCAATTGTTAGGTTTGTTCTAGCGCGATAAAAGCGGTTAGCACCAGGCGTAGTTATTAAACTGTGGGCTTGTCTGTTGAGTTTAATGTTAATGTTTAATTCATCACCCGACACTATGCCCGCTGGTGGGTGTAACAGATAAATATGTGCACAGTCGCCTCCTTCTGGGTAGAAAGCTTTTTGCACGCTTAATGGTCCATTGCGTTGAGTACGGGTAAGTTGAGTGCCAGTCGATGTAAAACTAAACTCTAAAGATAAGCTGGCAAACCATGCATTTTTAGGCGCAGGGTTAATGGGGAAATTATTGATGGCTGGCTTAGCTGTCATGGTTATATGGGCTACTTTTTATTCTAACTTTCGCTGAAAGTAGAAGAGGGTGCATGGCTAAAGCTGTTTTGCACAAACTACGCCAAATAATAAAAGTTAATTATTTCAGTGTTATAACGAGATTGATTGGCTAAAAAAATAATGTCATCTAAGAAAGACTGTTTATTTGTTAAGTTATTGTTTTTACTTTTTTTATTACGCTGGTGTCAAAGACAATGTCAGTTTGACTTAAGGGTTTAATTGCGTTTAGAAGACAAAGGTTTAGCTGTGAATTAAATTAAACGCTTATCATGGCGGCTCGTTCACCAATAGAATCATTGAGGGTATTGCACCGCTATGGTGCTTGCGCTTTAAAATGGAGCGATTAATTGAGTATTAAAAATAAACAGTGTGTTAGTGATTGTTTAAGTTATTGTATTTAAATGTTAAATTTTAATTTTATATGGTCTGTAATGTGCATAGACGTTAATGAGTTAAATTTTACTATACATCAACAGATGAATTAAAAGGATAATATGGACGCTATACTTGTTATTATTGCAGTCTCGTTAGCACTTGCTAGCGTTATCAATATAGTATTAACCAAGTTCTCAATTTCGCACATTATTGGCTACATTATTACCGGCACCATAGTAAGCAATATTTTTGATTTCAATGGCAGTGACAATATTCATTCCCTTGAGCTTATTGGTGAATTTGGTATTGTTTTTCTTATGTTTACGATTGGCTTGGAAATGTCTTTTGCGAAGCTAGGTAAAATGAAGGAATTGATATTTTTTAATGGTTTTATCCAAGTTACCTTTAGCGCTATTGTTATTTTTATACTTGCATTTTATCTTTTTAATATTGAACCGATACCCTCATTAATTATTGCGCTTTCATTTAGTTTATCTTCAACGGCTATCGTATTACCTTACCTGAAAAAATCAAAAGATATAGTGACGCCCTATGGTAAAAAATCAGTTGCTATACTGGTCTTTCAAGACTTAGCCGTTATCCCTATTTTACTCTTAATGGGTTTTCTCTCAAATAATGAATTGTCTCTAACCGATGTGCTGCTAAAAACTTTTTTGTATGCCAGTGGTATTCTTATTTTTATGTTCACTATAGGAAAAAAAATAATTGCTTGGTTACTGCATTTTTCATCGAATGCGCTAATGGAAGAACTGTTTTTAATATCGGTATTTACTATCGTATTGGGGGCATCAATTATTGCTCATAACCTCGGTTTTACTTATTCTTTAGGTGCGTTCATTGCGGGGATGATTATTGCCGAAACTAAATTTCACATGAAAGTTGAATCGGATATATCTTCATATAAAGATCTTTTTTTAGGTGTTTTTTTCTTTTCTATTGGCACAAAAATAGACGTTGATTATTTTATAACTCATCTTCATTGGGTGATGAGTGTACTCGTCCTTGTTATGATAATAAAAGCGACGATTATTTATATTTTGATGAGAAAAAAATCGAATAAAAGTGAATCAGTTAAATCTGCTGTTGCCTTATGCCAAGTAGGGGAGTTTTCTTTTGTGATTTTTGCTATGGCAATAAGTCAAAACCTGATAGCAAAAGATTTAGCGAGTTTTCTGATATTGGTTACTGTTTTATCTATGATATTAACCCCTTTTATGGTCAGTAATATTTATAAATTAGCCGCACTTTTTGTCGTTGAATTTTTTGAAGCTGATAAAATAACCACCGTAAAGGTGACTAATCACACCATTGTTTGTGGTTTTGCTATTTTAGGTCGCATTGTAGCGAAAGAACTGACAAATAATGGCATCAACTTTTTAATTATTTCTGATAATTTACAACATGTATTATTGGCAAGAAAGCGTGGCTATAACGCTTATTTTGGTCACCTAGATAAAACGCCCGTACTTGAATCATTAAAAGTAGAGCAAACAACTAGTATCATTATTACGGTAAACACATTAAAGAATAAACAAATAATTTGCCAAGCCGTACTCGATTACTATCCTAATGCAAACTTAGTCGTTAAAGTGAATTCACTTGAGGAGAAAAAGGCACTGGCGGGCATTAATATTAACTTTTTTGTTCATGCACAACATGAAACAGCGGTGCTATTAGTTAAAAAAAGTATGGTTTGAATTGAAGTTTATAACCTGAGTAATAATAATTTTTTAGCTTGATTAGGGCAGTAATAATCCTATAGGCAAAAGTTTTTCGTCACTAAAACCTATTAAAAACCGGTAGAAGACATAATAATATTATTTTAGTCCGCTTTATATCTATAATAATTTCACTTTCATATAGAAATTCATCAATAAAATTTAGCCAATAGACCTTGAATAAGTTATTGATTATTTGATCTAATATTTAGTTAATGTGAATATAGGGTCTATACTTGGGCAGAGATAATATCCGACAATTAATTAATGGGTTAAGCTAGCCTCGTTGTCTTAGAGATAGTCAGGTCATTGCTGAAATCGCCGCTGGGCCTGCTAAAGGATTGTAAACAAAATAATATGACTAATATTAAAACCCTACAACAGAAAATTAAACGTCGTAACTCATTAGCGATAGCTTTAATTGCTGCGTTAATTAGCCTGTCATTTTTAAGTTTGATGCTATTATTTAATCAACAAGCCAAAGATGCTGAAACGATTAATCTTGCTGGCGGCCAAAGAATGTTGTCACAAAAAATAGCTTACCTAGCCATTCAGCATTATCACAATATAACTACGGCTGAAATTGATGAGAAGGTGACAAAAAATCTCTTTGATACGGTCAAATTGTTTACGACTAACCAGCAACTTTTAACAATGATGGTGGTAAACGAATCTAATAGCATGCCTAGTGAATTATACTCATGGTATTTTAACGCGCCGACTGAGCTTAACAAACGGGTCAATCACTTCGCTGAAAGTGCTATTGCGCTTAGTCTGACTCAAAACAAAAAGAATGCTGAGGCAATAGTTAAAGAAAAATTCAATCCAGGGGCTATTAATAATTTACTGATTTCTTTAGATTTAGTCGTTTCCAAAATAGAGCAACATACTAATCAGCGTATAGTTAACATAGAAAGACTCGAAGCATTTTTATGGCTGGTCTCAATGGCTCTATTATTTGCGATAAGCTTCTTCATTTTTAGGCCGCTGCAACGACTCATTAGCAATTATCACCATGAACTTTCACTTTCTAAACAAAAAAGTGTCGAGTTAATGCTGGCGATAAATAAGCACGCGATTGTTTATCGAGTCAATGTCGATGAAAAGGGTACGTTAACGGAAGTTAATCAACGTTTTCTTGATTTCTATCGTTACCGTGAAGAAGAGATCCTTGGTCACAGTGTTGTTGAAATCTGCGCTTCAAGTTATACCCAAGATGATTATAAAGATATATTACAAAAAGCGGTCGCTAAAGAATATTGGCATGGCGAATCCATTAATAAAATTAAAGGTGGCCGAGAGCTATGGTTAAGTACCACCATAGTGCCACTGATTAACAATGAGAATAAGGCAGAATCTTTTATTGTTATTCAGAACGATATTAGTGGTATTAAGCAAACTGAACTGACTCTTAATAAACTCCATAAAATAACCTCGGATATAGACAAAAGCTTAATTGATAAAATTCAAAACATTTTAGAGCTTGGAAAAAAAATATTTAATTTGCCGCTTGCGTTGATCAGTGAAATTCATCATCAAGAATATCGAGTTGTCTATTGTCATACTCCGAACAATGAAATTAATCCTGGAGATATTTTTGATTTAGGCAATACCTATTGTTTTCATACTTTACATGCAAACCAGCCTATTTCTTTTTACCATGCTGGTCAAAGTGAAATAAAAGATCACCCGTGTTATCAAGCTTTTGGTTTAGAAAGCTATATTGGTGTGCCATTGACTGTTGATGGCAAACTGTTTGGCACATTAAATTTTTCTGGCCCTGAACCTTCGGCAAGGCCCTTCACCACCAGGGAATTAGATTTAATTCAATTGTTTTCTCATTGGATAAGTGCAGAGCTAACACGTGTTAAACATAAAAATAGATTGCTAGGGCAACAATCTTTAATGGAAGAAATGGCACAGCAAGCTCGCATTGGTGTCTGGGAAGTTGACCTAGTCAACAACAATGTTTACTGGTCAAAAATGACTAAAGTCATTCATGAAGTGCCCAATGAGTATCAACCAGAACTATCTCAGGCAATTAATTTTTATAAAGAAGGAGAAAGTAGAGAGAAAGTACAAGCGTTAATTGCCAAGTGTATGAATGACGGTAGTGCTTACGAGGAAGATATGCAGTTGGTCACTGCCAAAGGTAAAGAAATTTGGGTGTCTGCTCGTGGTCGTTCCGAGTTTACCGATGGAAAATGTGTGCGTTTGTATGGCTCATTTCAAGATATTACTGATAAAAAGATAAGCCAACAGCGTATTAGTCTGCACAACCAACGAATGAGATTAGCAACAGACTCTGCCGGTATCGGTGTGTGGGAACTTAATTTGCTTAGTAACGAATTAAAGTGGGACGACTGGATGTTTAAGCTTTATGGTGTCGACCGTCAATCAGCTTTAAGTGCGCAAGATGTTTGGGACAAAGGTGTACATCCTGAAGATATCGAGAAGGCCGGTCGTGAATTCATTAATGCAATTAAAGTATACGGTCAGTACGATACACAGTTTCGAATTATATGGCCAAATGGCGAAATAAAGTATATTAAAGCAGCGGCGATTATCAGTTACGACAATAATAAAAAACCAGTATCAATGATAGGTGTGAACTATGACGTTAGCGCAATCGTTGAGAATGAAATCGCGCTTATTAAAGCGAAAGAGCAAGCAGAAGTAGCGGTAACCGCTAAAAATGAATTTTTTGCCAGTATGAGCCACGAAATACGAACACCAATGAATGGTGTTATTGGTATGCTGGATTTAGTTAAAGACTCTGTGTTAAGCCAAGAACAAAATCACCGAATCGGTATCGCCCAGCAAAGTGCTCACTCGCTTTTAGCGTTAATTAACGACGTTTTAGATTTCTCCAAAATAGACGCTAATAAGTTAGAACTTGAAAATGTGAGTTTTAACATACGTGATATGGTTGGTGACTTAGCCGAATCTTTTGCGCAACAAGCTCAGCACAAAGGCTTAGAGTTAATCGTTGACCTTGTTGATATTGAAGAGTCGCTAGTGGTTGGCGATCCTAATCGACTTCGTCAAATATTGACCAATTTATTAGCTAATGCTATTAAGTTTACCAAACAAGGCGAGGTGGTTATTCGTCTTTGCCAGCAAAATCACTCGACAACGCATTGGCGAATTATTGCTGAAATATCTGATACTGGTATCGGTATACCAAAAGATAAGCAGCAAGGATTGTTTGAAGTGTTTAGTCAAGTTGATGCCTCAACAACACGAGAATATGGCGGCACAGGGCTTGGTCTTGCTATCGTTAAAAAGCTTTGCTTATGTATGCAAGGCAGTGTCGATGTTGATAGTAACCCAGGTGAAGGTAGTACTTTTAGCTGTGATTTATTGTTAGAAAAATCAGCGGATTCTTTATTGTCTCAACCTGTAAAAGCTTTGCAAGGCAAACGTGTGCTGGTTATAGAGCAAAATCAATCCTGCGCTAACGTTATTAAACGCCAATTAAACTGCTGGCATGTAGAAGCTGATATCATAACGACCTTACAACCTGCGCTCACAGCTCTTAATAAGCAAACAGAAAATGACCACTATGATTTGTTGATCATTAATCAACAACTTGCTGATTTAGATGCTTTAGCATTTGTTAAAACAGTGCGCTTGAATCCGGTGCACAAAAATCTAAAAATAATGTTTATGACGCTAATGAGCATTCAGCATAATTTAGCCGATAGCACGGCAAGTGGTATTGATGGTTTTTTTCCTAAACCGGTAATTACCACCGATTTACAACGAGCATTAAACACTTTATTAGCTGAACCTGAAAAACAGCTCATCAGTGAAGTGACCACGGCTAAATTAACACGTTTATCTAATGAGGATAGTAGCTGGACAAAAAAGGTTAAATTACTACTGGTAGAAGATAATCGAGTTAATCAAATGGTTGCTATGGCGGTATTGAAAAAAATAGGAATAACCCAATGTGTTATTGCCATTAACGGTAAAGATGCCATTGAAAAGCTTAAAGCAAGTGATGAGAGCCAGCCATTTACTTTTATTTTTATGGACTGTCAAATGCCTGAAATGGATGGTTACCAAGCGACAGCCTCGATTAGGCAAGGTAATGCCGGAGCTCGCTATTTAAGTATTCCTATCGTTGCTATGACGGCCAATGCGATGGTTGGAGATGAAGAAAAATGCTTGTCTGCAGGGATGGATGATTATTTGGTTAAGCCGATCAACAAAGAACAAGTGAAAGAGGCAATCAAAATATTTCAATTAAAATAGCTGCTAGGTGTAAAAAGTTAAACCAATATTGAGCGTAAAAAAATAGCAAAAATCGCGTAAGAAACAGCCGTATTAATAGGGCGGCTTGGTCATAATATTAATGTTTATTAGACTGCTCTGTGTTGTTATTACAGCAAAAGTGATTATTTTAAAAATATATTTTAGTGATTTTATTGTGAATATCATTGATAGTTTTTTATCTTGTTTTTGAATGATAGAAAACGTCTAATCCATAGGCTAGTAAGCATTCTTGCAGTGATGTATACAAACCAACGACAGCTTATTTTATCGTTGGCTTGAAAGCAGAAAACCGTAAATATTCTCTTCAAGTTAAGGTCATGCGGTATGTCAGTGCATTGACCGGTGTTGAGTGAACTCAGAGAATGTTGTGGTCGTGAAGACTAAATATCGGCTGTCACGACCCTAAGTTATCGAGATTAAACGTGGAGATCACCCTTTACCTTGGGTGCGATTTCGATTGGATTTAGCGCTAGCATTCTTTTCAATAAACTTTTTCTCAATAAACTTGAAGATCATGGTGGCAACATCCTTTTCAGTCGCGGCTTCAATACCGGCTAAACCCGGTGAAGAATTTACTTCCATGACCACTGGGCCACGTTCGGCGCGCAGTAAATCAACGCCACAAACGTTCAGCCCCATAATGTTTGCTGCTGATACGGCCGTTGCTCTTTCTTCTGGGGTCAGTTTAACGAGTACCGCTGAACCGCCGCGGTGTAAATTTGATCTAAATTCACCCTCGGCGCCTTGACGCTTCATTGCGGCAACAACACGGTCTCCAACAACAAAACATCGAATATCAGCACCACCGGCTTCTTTGATAAACTCTTGAATTAAAATATCAGCATTTAAACCCATAAATGCTTCAACAATCGCTTCTGCTGATTTAGTTGTTTCAGCAAGTACGACTCCAATACCTTGTGTACCCTCAAGTAACTTAATCACGCAAGGTGCGCCACCGACGTTCTTAATTAAATCTTTTACATTATCAGGACGATTAGCAAAGCCTGTTCTTGGTAAGCCGATGCCTTTTCTTGACAGGAGTTGCATAGAGCGTAACTTGTCTCTAGAGCGACTAATCGCTACAGATTCATTGACACTAAAAGCACCGGTCATTTCAAATTGACGGACTACCGCGGTGCCATAGAAAGAAATTGATGCGCCAATACGCGGTATAATAGCGTCGTACTGTGGCAGCTCTTTACCTTTGTAGCGCACAACAGATCTATCACTAGTGATATCCATATAACAATGCAGTGTATCGATAACGTCAACTTGGTGACCCAGCGCTTCACCCGCTTCTTTTAAGCGACGAGTCGAGTACAACTTCTTGTTTCTAGATAAGATTGCTATTTTCATGTTTGATTTCCTGTTTTTATAAAGAACAATAATCTATAGACTAGACTGTTTACTAAATAGTCACAAAAAATAAAAGATTTTTTGACAAAGGCGGTAAACAAGCTCAACTTTATTGTGCATGTCAATATGACCATTTGAAATTTCATCTGATAAGTACAGCATATATAGTAGACCGATGATAAAGCACCGTCTTCTTTTGGATTAGCCTTATAAAACTACAAATTCAATGGTTTGTGTTGAATTGGTCGCGAGCCTTTAATGATAGGTATAAAGCCGATATGACATCACAAGAAATTTTAAAATCAGCAACATTTAACTCGGCTGATTTAATGGCTATATCAAAGCGTTTATGAACACTTGAAATCAGAAAAGTTGCTGACATTATTACCATGCACGCTAGCCCTTTCGTTGATATTAATGAATTATTAGCTGTTGATTTTGTAATGAAGTCAGATTACGTGCTCAAGTCTAAGTAATGGCGTAACCCTTAATAAAAAGCCTGTTTAATCTTTGTTAAACAGGCTTTGTACTTATCATATTGAGTGATGCTGTTTATTGCAGGACTACCATAAAAAGCATGGCATTATTTTACGCTAAAGCGTCACTTCTTCTGCGCTGCTGACGGTTTCGGTGATTTGTTTACGTTGGTTCATTCTCAAGGCTAAATACAAATCAGAATGCACATAAATTCCTTCGTGACCTGATTTAATCTCTGCTTTTACAAACCACGCCAACAACTGTCTTTTTCTGCCAGCAAGCTCAAGGCGAACACCGCGCTTTCTAAAAATAACCTCTAAATCTGATAGCATCGCCATCACACTTAAGTCTAAATGAGTAAAACATGGCACCGCATCAATAATTACACACTCAATGTCATCTTTTTGTCTGGCATATTGTTCTAACAATCGGCGTTTAAAGAAACTAGAGTTAAAGTAAGTTAAAGGCGAATTAAAACGATAAATAAAAATACCGTCCACCGCTTTCGCCTTATCACTGGCATCTAAACTTCGCACTACACCGTTGATATCAACACCGAGTATATGGTCGGTGGGGCGCATTACTGTCCTAATAAATTGGAATAAACCTAGTAATACAGCAAGGGTAATACCGGGAATAACACCAATAAATAACACCGCCAATAAAGTGGTTAAGGTTAAGTAAAATGCTTGTCGGTCTTTTAGTCTGAGTTTCCAGACCATCTTCAGATCTAGTAGGTGTACAGAAGCAATAATCAAGACAACCCCCAAGGCGGCACTGGGAATAAATTCAAGGGGTGCAGTAAAGAAAATAGCAATAATTGCAATAATGGCTGCGGCTATAATAGAGACT
The DNA here is from genome assembly GCF_014077325.1 of Colwellia sp. BRX8-5. Classification (NCBI taxonomy): domain Bacteria; kingdom Pseudomonadati; phylum Pseudomonadota; class Gammaproteobacteria; order Alteromonadales; family Colwelliaceae; genus Colwellia; species Colwellia sp. BRX8-5. The sequence goes on along the minus strand of NZ_JACGVR010000029.1, from coordinate 20,509 downwards.
AATTGGGTTTTTCCGCCATTGGCATCATTGACTGCGGTGCGAGAAGAGGCGCCACTGACGGCAAAACCCTGTGATACAGCCGACGCTAAATTAGCAATACCTAAAGCCATAAATTCTTTATCTGCATCAACGTCATAGCCATTCTTTGCGGCAAAGCTGCGAGCGGTGAGCATCATGCTAACAAAACTTATTATCGCTAAGTTAAGTGCTGGCATAACAAGCTCACGAATAACACCGACATTAAATTCAGGTGTTTGAAATAAGGGTAAGCCCCCCTCGACAACGCCAATGGTTTTTATACCAAACTGCTCTAATTTAAAAAGCCATACTAAGGCTGCACCCAACGCAATGGCAAACATTGAAGCAGGCCAAGTGGGCTTTAGGCGTTTCATACCAAAATAAATAGCCAGGGTAAATAAGGCGATAGTTAATGTTGGGAAATGTGTTTGTGCTAAGTAATCAGGGACACCGCCCAAACGTTCGAGCAGATACCTTTCATCAAAGGTAAAACCAAATATTTTAGAAAATTGACCAACAATAACTGTTATGGCAACACCATTTAACAGCCCCATTAAAATAGGTTTAGACAAGAAGTCAGCCAATACACCAAGCTTAAAACGACTGGCCAGAATGCACCAAAAACCGGTCATCGCTGTCATGGTAATAACTAACTGCCAATGCTTAGTACTGTCGCCGGCGGCTAAAGGGGTGATCAGTGCCGCAATAACTGCACAAGTTGCCGCATCAGGCCCAACGATTAATTGCTTAGAGGTCCCAAATAATGCATATACCATCATAGGTAATACACAGGAGTACAAGCCTACTACGGCATTAACTCCGGTGAGTTGTGCATAAGCTATAGCAACCGGTAATGCAACGGCTGCAACCGATAATGCCGCTTTAACATCATCAGCAAACCAACTTCTTTCATAGTTAAATAAGGTGTTTAAACCTGGCATAAAATCATACAAACGTGACAACACAATAGCTCCCTTATTTAGTGCTCAGCGATGCTATGCGTTTTGCTAATGGCGGATGACTCGAAAAGAGTGCGCTCATTTTACTTGAGCTAATGGCAAAAGCTGACATTTCGGTCGGTAGCTGGGGCAAGTTTTGTAGTTGCTCTAGTTTACTGAGTGCGGCAATCATATTTTGTCGGCCCGCAAGGCTTGCACCACCTTCATCTGCTCTAAATTCTCGATAGCGAGAAAACCACATCATTATCATAGTCGCTAATAAGCCCAATACGAGTTGAGAAACTAATGAGACAATCCAAAAGGCAGGTCCGTGACCACTTTTTACGTTAAATACATTGCGGTCAACCACATGACCGATAATGCGTGATAAGAACACCACGAAGGTATTTAAAACCCCTTGCAGAAGTGTCATTGTTACCATATCGCCATTGGCGACGTGGCTTATTTCATGAGCAAGAACCGCTTCTACCTCATTTTGACTCATGTGACTTAATAAGCCGGTGCTTACCGCGACTAAGGCATTATTTCTACTCCAACCCGTTGCAAAAGCGTTCGGTGAAGGATGATTAAAAATACCGACTTCAGGCATGCCAATATTGGCTTTAAGGGCTTGTTCTTGTACTGTTTTGAGTAGCCAGCGCTCGGTTTGATTATTCGGCGTCACGATAACCTCGACGCCCATACTTCTTTTCGCCATAAACTTAGAAATAAACAAGGAGATAAACGAACCACTAAAGCCAATAACCGTGGCATAAATGAGTAATGATTGAAAATTAAGGTCGACGCCATTTTCTGCCAACAAGCCTTCAATACCAAATAAGCTAAAGGTAATACTCAAAATCATCATAATGGCAATGTTAGTGGCCAAAAATAGTAAGATTCTCATTTTTTATCTCTTCATTTTGCAATAATAATGCCTTTATAGACAAGGCTGTTAGTCAAATAGTCACAAAGTAATTTAATCAAATAGTGGGCAAGTAATCAAAGTATATTTATTGATAATAGGCGAAGTGTTAAAAATTTATTCGGGTGTTTTATTTAGACTGAAAATAAGCGATGTGCTGACTGGTTTTAGGTTTTACTCTGTCTGCATTATCAATGATTTTTTTGTGTTTAGGGTTAATGTGACTTTATTTTACTTTCACGAGTCTAGATAGAGGTGGAAAATTATGATCACAATATTAAGAATACAAAACATTTAAAGGAAAGATATGAAAGCTCTAATTTTACTGATTGCTATTGTCATGGTTGCTCCTGTTCACGCAACGCAAAATATATTCAACGTGCTAGTGCAAGATACAAACTTAGTGAAAGATATTCGCGCTGAGGAAGAAAATATTTGGATTAAACTGGCAGCCGCTAATCTTGCTGATGAAATAATTATACGAATTTCAAGTAAAGATAAAGATTTATATCGTCCATGGTTTAATGGCAGTGTTGATCTTCAATCAAAAGGTTTTCGTGGTAACGATATCTGGTCTGATAGACTTCAGACCCAAGCTAACTTCGTAGAGTATTGGCACAAAGGTCGGTTAGTTCTTCATCTTCAGCGCAAGTAATGACATTTTTTGAATAGAGAGTCATCATTTTTTTAGTCTGTAATTTAGTGGCAGGCTAAATAGTCCTACCTTTTATATAGGGATTAAAAACGTTAGCTCATATATTATGGTCTATTCGGTTTTAATCCCTGCTACTTTTTTAATTTTTTTTAAATAAAGAATAAATCGTTTGTAACGTCTTTTTAAGGCGAAGTTGGCGGTGTTACTTTTACCGAGATGTTTTGTGCTTGCCCTATACCTTTTAACAAGCGACCTAGGATGTCAGCGCCGGTAATAATACGATGAGGTAAGTCTGTCCAAACGATAATAGCATCAGTATGTAAAACGTCGTCTGAGGTTGGTTCAGCATCATGCACTGATTTTAGTTTGTTCATCGCTTCGCCCAAGGTACATTTTGGATCGCGAATAATAACGGGGCGATGACAAAATTCGTAAGGGTCAATAGGGTTATTTTCTTGTGTTGTTGCGCGAACAAATCCATCTGCATCTAACAATAATAAAGGTACACCGGCTTCACTTTGTATCAATACCCATTTGTGTCCAGAGTTATTAACTACGCTGATAAAGTCTTTGAATTCGGCACTACCGTATGCTGGTAATATTGGGAAGTCTAATTTGCTTGGCATACTAATAATACTGGCAGGATCGAGTAGTTCGCCTTCCTCAAAAACGGTGATGTTCTCAACTTGTAGAAAATTGAGTGCGCCACGGCCTTGTACATGCTCCATGTCGGAATCATCTGAGTCGATATGCGCTTTTATAATTGCGGCAAGTTGTTTTTCTCGATAGTAGGTAATACCTTCTTTTCCTAACCATCCATCTAGAATTAAAGCGGTTAACTTGGCAACCGGAAAGAGTAGTATTTGATAAACCTTGATAACGGGTGTTAATTTTGAGGCAACTTGGAGAGCGTTACGCGAAAAGTAAGCTTGAGGAATAATCTCACCTAAAAAAGTAATCACTATGGTTGAAAATAAGAATGAGTATATACCGGCGAGTACCGAGCCAGAAAGCAGAGTCAGTAAAACATTAATAGAAACATTACCCCAAAGCACGGTTGAGAGTAAAAAGTTTGAATCTTCGCGCATAGATAAGATAATAATTGCATTTTTGTTGCCTTGTTTTGCTTCTACCTCTAATTGCAGTCGGCTTAGGCTGAAAAATGCTAAGTTTAATCCAGAAAAAATGGCAGATTGAGTAATACAAAACCCAATGCCTAACCAGATTATTATGTCGTATGTCATGTTGAACTCTCTAAAGTTAGTTAAGTGCAATAGCACGTTAATGCAGGTGAAATGGACTAGCACGGACAATAAAAGTTTACTTGGCGATGGTTATCACGCGCAGCTATCTATATAGACGAAAAACAAGCGATATAAGTCACATTTTTATTGAGTAGGACGATTAATTCTTACTGTGCTGCTATTTGATTATTACCTAAATTAAAAACTTTATGAAAAATAGTTATTTGGGTGTGACCAATTTTTCTCATCATACGTCTATATTATTATCGTTATGTTTACCCAAATATATCAATCGCGCTAACTCTAAAGGGAAACCGAGAATGACCACTCAAAACCACCATGATTGGCAAACCGCTTTATCATCAAGCTATGAGCAATTAAATAACACTTTAGTGTTGCATGTTCCGCAACTGATTGGGGCATTATTTCTTATTCTATTAGGCTGGATCATTGCTTGGCTATCGAGCAAATTAACATTAACAATCCTAAAGTTTATTAGCCGGGTATGGCAAAAAGTCGCTAGAGAGACGGCTATAACAGCAGTGACCGAGATTAAATCTTCTCATGCGGCGGTTATTAGTAAAACCATCTTTTGGGTGGTTATGCTATTTTTTATTGCGGCAGCAACATCGAGTTTAGGGCTCGACTTTTTCTCTTCATGGTTAAGTACTGTGCTTGGATACTTCCCGCAGTTTTTAGCCGCAGTATTTATTGTTATGGTCGGTTACCTTTTGGGGAATATTGTTGGTGTGATGATTGAAAGTGCTGCAGAAGCCTCTTCATTTAGTCAAGCTACGTCTTTAGGGAGTCTTGCCAAGTTTTCAATATTCTTTGTTGCATTAGTGGTTGGTATTGAACAACTCGGCATTAATATCCAATTTATCACTACGTTTATTATCGTCGTGGTTGGGGTTTTATTATTTGGACTGGCACTTGCGTTTGGCCTTGGCAGTAAGGTATTTGTTGCCAATATTATTGCTGCAAGACAAGCCAAACGTTATTTTAGGCTCAACGAATATCTTAAAATAGCCGATGTTGAAGGAATTTTGATTGATATAACACCTACTATGCTACTGCTAGAAACTGAAGACGGACGCGTGTTTATCCCTGCCCGTGTCTGTATGGAAAACAAAGCGGGTGTGGCTGTTGTTGTTGAATGTAAGTCAACGTCAGCAACAACTCAGTCATAAGTTAAGTGGTTATAGAAAGGCGAATTTTAATGGCTAATCACAATCTAAAAATCACTATTCATTTCTTTAATGAAGAACCACTTGCTGCAGCGCGAAAACTCGACCTTATTGGCGCAGAGAGTGCGGCAGAAATATTACAAGAAGTTCCTATTTCAGTGGTCTCAAAAGTCATTTGCGCGATGCTACCCAGTGCTGCGGCGAAAGTGCTTGTTTTAACCGCGGATGATTTTAATTATGCCCTTTTTGAAACGATTGAATTAGCAGATACTGCCGCTATTTTGCGTTATATAAGCGTTGAAGAGAGAAAGCGCTTAATTGAATTGATCCCTAAAAGCCGGCGAGCTCTGTGTAAATTACTGATCAGTTATCCTGAAAACACTGTCGGTGCATTAATCGAAACCAATATCTTAGTCATCGACAGTCAAATGACGGTAGCAGAAGCAATACTGCGTGTTAAAAAACAAAACCACTTTGATAGTCACGAAGTATTGATCGTTAACAGCAAGCGAAAAATAGTAGGTAAAGTGTCAGTTTTTGACCTGCTACATGCCGCGTCTGCAACGCGTATTTCAGCGCTAGTTAATAAGCATGTTGACACGGTTAATGGGTTATCAGACGTCAGTACCGTTTTAGCTCTCGATATTTGGCAAAAAACTGACGCCATTGCGGTGATTAATCGTAAGAAAGAGTTTATTGGTATTCTGCGTCATTACGATTTGCGGGCTTTCATCGCACGAAATGAAAAAGTGACGACTATACCACTGTCCTTATCGTGGGAAGTCGCCGATGCTTATGGTTATACGCTTCGCTCATTATCTGAATTATTTATTAACACTAAATAGCCAAATGACTCACCTTTGGCTTATTTATCTGGAGAATACCTATGTTATCAGCACAACAAAGTGTTAAAGAAACGACTCAGCTATTAAGTCAGGCGTTTTTGCTTAACTATCCACTTAAAAGCGCTCGATATCTAGAAACATTTGCTATAGAAGATGCCGCCGAGTTGTTGGAACAACAGACAGTGATAACAACCTTAGGGCTGTGGAAATATATTCCTCCAGGTGCTGCTGACAGCATTTTTTGTCAACTGAGTGAGCAATACTCAAATAACTTGTTAAGTCATATGGATAGCCACTTGGCAGCAGCACTGATTAGTAGGCAATCTGATGAGCAGCAAGAGAGAATTTTTAAGCAATTAAGTACCGCATTGGTAGACGACCTTAAAGAGCTACTTATTTATCCTGTTAATAGTGCTGCTCGATTGATGAATCGTCAGGTTAATGTGTTTTATCAGGATCTAAAGGCCAGCCAAGCATTGAATGCATTAAAACAAAGAGCGTTTAGTGGTCAAGATGTTATGTACATTCAAGATAACGATCAAATATTAGTGGGGGAGGTCGACATTGCTGATTTGCTCAAAGCGAATGCAAATACGACATTGCTTTCTTTAGCTAAACCGGTTAAAACGACCCTCAATGCACTGGACAGCAAAGAGCTAGTTATTGAAAAATTTGAGGGCTATCGCTGTCGAGCAATACCTGTTTTAGATGCTCATCAGCAAATATTAGGCTTTATCAGGTTCTTTGATGTCTACCAAACGACTAAAGAAGACTTGGCCAGTGATATGCAGACTATGGTGGGTGTTAGCAAAGATGAACGGGCGTTATCAACGAGTTGGTTCGCGGTGAAAAAACGCATGCCTTGGTTACAAATAAATTTACTCACCGCCTTTGCTGCAGCGGCCGTGGTGGGAGCATTCGAAGGTTTGATTTCTGAGGTTACCGCATTAGCTATTTTATTACCTGTTGCTGCCGGTCAGTCGGGTAATGCAGGAGCTCAGGCATTAGCGGTAACTATGCGCGGTTTAACACTCCGTGAGATAACGACTAAACAGTGGCGTCAGGTTTTAATGAAAGAAATGGCGACAGGGTTGCTTAACGGTTTGGCAACGGCGGTGACTTGTTCTATCGCTGTCTATTTGTGGAGTCAATCACTTGGGCTAGCAATAGTTATCGCTTTGGCAATGATATCTTCTTTGGTTATTGCCGGCAGTGCGGGTGCAGTAGTGCCTATTTTACTGAAAAAGTTAGGTATGGATCCCGCTCAGTCTTCATCCATTGTATTGACTACAATAACCGATATTGCTGGTTTTATGTCATTTTTGGGCATCGCCTTATTACTCTCAGATATGTTACCAAGGGGTTAGGACATTATTACTTAGCCCTATATAATTGATTCATCTAGGCTTAATTCACTTGAGCTTATAATTTTCAATCTTTATTACTTTATTAGGAATGTATGCTCAAAGAATTATTGATACACCCGGTTTTTATTTCATTGTTAGTGCTTGGTTCGGCATTTAGTTTAAAGGTGCTCGTTGACATTTTAGCGCACAAGCGCGCGGTAAAAAAATCTTTAGATGTTAGGAATACCTCACACAATATTAAGCACCTGATTAACTTTATTATGGTGTTAATGTTGTTATTGGTCTGGTCGACTGAAATTCAAAACTTTGCTTTATCGGTGGCGGCTTTTGCGGTGGCGATTGTGCTTGCCACAAGAGAGTTCATTCAATGTGTGATCGGTTTTGTCTACTTAGTGACAACCCGACCTTTTAGGATCGGTGATTGGGTACAAGTAGGAGATTACTGTGGGGAAGTAGTGGAAATGGACTGGATAAAAACCACACTGCATGAGATTGATATGCGGACTTATCAGTTTTCAAGGAAAACAATTTACCTCCCTAATAACAAGCTCATTACCAGTGCGATAAAAAACTTAAATTTTAACAAGCGTTATGCGACCCACCATTTTACCATTATCCGCAAAGAAAGTTTTAACCCTTATCCGATTTATGACGCGATCGCTAATAACGCTAAACAATATTGCCAAGAATTTCATGAAGTGGCTAGTCGTTACAACACCGTAATTGAAAGAAAGTTAGAAGCCAAAATTTCTGGCCCTGATCCTGAAATACATTTCAGCACTACAGACTTAGGTGAGTTTATAGCAAATTTCACTTTGTTTTGTCCTACTGAAAAAGCATTAACAATTGAGCACAAGTTAACTGAAGACTTTATGGGGCTTTGGTATAAAGAATTTAAAAAACAAAGTACTTAAGGCTCAATTACTTTTTATTCAGCCGTTTAATTTCTTTATGTGAGCCGTTTACATATTGTCTCATCGCTTTTAAAAGGTTATTGAATAGCGGTTAAGCCGCTAATAAATTTGATTCAAATTTGTTCAATGCTCGGTAGTAGCACATTTTTACGGTACTTTTATTGATATCTAAAAATTTTGCAATTTCACTCAGTGGTAGGCCTTTAACAAAGTGAAATTGCAAAATGTTTTTCTCTTGATGATTGAGTGTTTTGATTAACGTATTAAATTCCAAGGGTGACTCAACAGCTTCAACGAGTTGTTCAGCATATTGAAAACTATCGTCTGAAAAGGTCGCTCTATACTTGCTATTACTGCGATAAAAACTGGCACAAACATTGGCTGCTATTTTCATCACCCATGTTTTTAGGCTACTTTTTCCTTCAAAGCGGCTATAAGCTTGGTAAGCTTTAAACAAAGTGTCCTGACAAGCTTCTTCTGCATCAGGTAAATTGTGAAGGTAGCTTTGGCAAAAATTTAATACCTGCGTTCTTAAACCTTCTAGTGCGTGGCTTAATGCTGATTTTGACAATGTAGCTTTCGTCGCTGGGGTATTTTCGACAAGTGTATTGATAAGTATGTCCCTAAACTAAATAAGTCATTAGTGGCACAATTTAGGTAGGTAATATTAAGCTCAGCTTAAGCTTGTAGATATTATATTGTTAAATAAGAGAAAAACATTGAGTTAAATAGTAGCTAAACAGCTAAACAGCTGAACTAAGCGTGATTAACAGCAAGGATTTCAGCATGATAGCTAAAGATTAAGCCCTTTTACCTGGGCTTTGTTTGATTGCTATCTTGTTGAATAGCATCAATTTCTTTGAGTAAATCGTCAGCATCTACCGGTTTACTGAGCACTGTTTGTACAACTTTAAGTGCTTTTTGATGCACGGTTCTTTCTGTATAGCCGGTTAACATAATAGCGGGGATATACTTTTCAGCGTCAATACGGATTTGTTGCACAACTTCAATGCCACTTTCTCCCGCATCTAAACTATTATCTGTAACTATGATATCGGGTATTTTTTGCTGCTCATCAATGACCTGTTTTGCTTCAACCGATGAACTTGCGGTGATAACTTGATAGCCCTCCATGGTTAAAAGCGTTGAAATACTATCAGCGAGTTCATCATCATCTTCTAAGTAGAGCACCATGCAATTGTCTTGTTCTGGAAATTGCACGATATCATCATCCTGGTTATTTAATTCATCTACCGCGCTATTATTAACCGGTAGCTGAATTGAGAAAACAGAGCCTTTACCTATTTCTGAAACTAAGGTTATTGGGTGGTTCATGGTTTGGGCTAATGCTTTAACTAATGCTAGACCAATACCAAATCCTGAGCTGTTATTGTGTTGAGAGGGAAGCTGATAAAAGGCATCAAAAATAGACGCTTGTTTTTCTTGCTCAATACCCGGACCCGTATCGCTGATAGCTAATATTAAAAAGTCGTTCTCTTGGTTGGCTGATACCCTAACTTCACCTAGATGCGTGTATTTTATGGCATTACCAAGTAGATTTCTTAAGATTTGCAACAACAAGGCACGATCGCTAATTATGGTTACTGGCGATGTTTCAAAAACTAAATTGATATTTTTTTCAGCCGCTTGTAGTGCAAAATCACTTTTAAGGGTATCAAAAATATCTGTAATTTGAATTTTTTTGAAAATTGGCTCAATGCTCCCTGTTTCCAATCGGTCTAAATTCAACAAGCTATTGAGCAAAGTGTTCATATCACTAATAATACGTTGGATACGTTTTAATTGAGTTTGTGGCAATTGTTCTTTAGATTGTCTGACGAGCACATCAATAAGGCTACTTATTTGTTGTAGCGGCTGGCGAAGATCGTGGCTAGCCGCTGAAAGAAAACGACTTTTGAGTTGATTTGCGGCCTCAGCTTCTTGCCTAGCTTCAGACAGGTTGGACGTACGTTCTGCCATCTGTTTTGCTAATTGTGAGTGCACGACAACATTTTTTAAGACAATCAGAAAACATTGAGCAAGTATTAAAAGCGGGTCAACAACCGGTTCACTTCCCTTGGGACAATTATTCCAACTTACCCATATTGTGGCGATAAGTTTTTCATCTTTAATAGGGATCACTAGCACAGCTTGATTTGGACTGTTATTCGGTAAAAATTGCGTCAATTCAATTGCTTCGTTTGGGCTCAACCAGAAAAATTCATCGTCAGTATATTTCTTGGCTAAGTTTGACGTTGTCTCAAATGAATGCGCTGTCAATTCATCACCAGCGACTAAAACCGTGACAAAATCTGCATGACTTAACGCTGTAAAGGCTGCACACACCAGTGATTTAGCCGTTTGTATATCTCTTGCTCGAGAAAGACGTTTTATCCAAGTGGTGATCATTTGCATGCGGCTAGCGGACCCTTAATGTTGCATAAATATATGAATTGTAATGTCATGAGCTTTGTAACACTAGCTAGCTAGAATATTGACTATTACGTGTACTCTAACGGCTAAGCCTTTCAATTCGCTTGATTGTGAGAGAATTAATCGCCCTTCATGTAAAGACGTGATGCGATCGCATATCGCTAAACCTAATCCTGTTCCCTTTAATTTTCCGTCTTGAGATTTCTGAAAGGGTTTAACGATCCGAGCAAAATCACTTGCAGGGACACCTAACCCTGAATCTTCTATTACAAAGCTCAATTGCTCGCCGACTAAGGTCAAAGATAGAGACACGATACCTTGAATAGGCGTGTTATTTAGCGCATTAGTGTATAAATTATCAAATAAGATCGCTAAATGCTCTTCGTGAGACCCTATGCCTAGTGAGTCAATGGCCTCATCGATATTGAGCAAAAGCTTTATGTGGCGCTCATTTTGAGTTTCTTGATGGGATTCGATAAGTCTCGTTATTATCTCGCTCAATATCACTGTTGAGCACTCTGCATTTGTTCTACGCTTTGTCAGTCTTGAGTAAATAAGGAGTTGTTGAACTAACCTAGAGCTTCTGTCTATAGCTTTGATAATACTATTTAATGCTTTTTGTTGTTGCGCTGGATTTTTCGTTCTTTGTGCTATTTGCGCTTGAATACGAATACCCGCTAAAGGGGTGCGTAATTCATGAGACGCTTCTGAGCTAAACATTTGTTCATGGGTAATTCGGTCAGACTCTAATTTTAGATGCGCGTTAATCACTAGCGATAATGCAATTAACTCACTAGGACAATTATTAAGGGGAAGATCATCGGTTTTTCCGCTTTCAAAGCCTTTAAGCTGTTTTGTTAACTGAGCCAGAGAGTCAGTAATTTTAGTAGGTAGGGTATTACGGTGAATGTTAATAAGCACAAACACCAGTAAAATAGTGCTAATAAAAGCAAGATAAAATATTGTCGTTGCGCCGTTGAGGTATAATCCTAAACCCAAAGTCAAAAAGGTGATTATCAGTAAGATGCTCAGTGGCCAAAGTAATTTTTCTTGAAACATTTTATCTTCCCTTTGTCACTACTCTGCGACGTGATAGCCAACATGTCTGACAGTAATCACTGCGCTTTTACCTAATTTACGGCGTATACCATGGATATGCACTTCAATGGTGTTACTTTCAGTTTCCATATTCCAGCCATAGAGTTTATCTTGGATTTGGGCTTTAGAAAGTATCAGTCCTGGTTTTTCCATTAATGTTTGTAAAATAGCAAACTCTTTTGGTCCTAATCTAACGGTTTCGCCGGCTTGGGTAACTTTGTGAGTGGCGGGGTCAAGAATAATATTGGCTGATTTGAAGAGTGGGGTGCCACGGCCACTTGCTCTTCTTTGTAGCGCCCTGATCCGAGCACATAATTCATCTAAATCAAAGGGTTTAACCAAATAATCATCTGCACCAGCATCTAACCCTTCAACTTTATGTGGTGTTTCGTCGTAGGCGGTTAAGATGAGTACCGGTACATCATTTTTATCTCGTCGAAGCTTTTTAAGTACATCGAGACCAGAACCATCGGGCAGACCTATATCGAGTAAAAGTAAATCATAAGGTGTGGTGAGTAATGCTGTTTCAGCGGATTCTTTAGTTTCAACCCAATCAACGGCGTAGTTATCCATTAATAGACACTGAACTAAACCATCACCGATGATCTTGTCATCTTCGACGATTAATATGCGCATTTATTACTCCGCTGACTACAAAACTATCTATGATAAAATGCTAACCTTAAGGACATATTAAGGCCTTTGCTTTATTGATTATTGATTATTGATTATTGACTATTGTTAAGGTTATTCAACGTTAATCAACACTCGGTGATATTTTTTCTACTGAGGCGAGATAACTAAATTCTGGATCGACCAACATTTCACCTTTCATCGCTTCACGTCCCAATAGCATCAAGTGGTTCATGCTTGACCGGTCGGTTAATGACAGTCTTACTGTCCATGTTAATTCGCCCATTACCGCCAACGTATTGATGATATAGCGACGTTCTTTTTCTCCGTTAGATGATTTTATACGTTTTCTATCGACTATCTTTGCCGAACATTTAATCGTTTTAGTGACATCGTGAGAATCAGGATGAAATTCAAAGTCCAACATGCCAGTGACTTTATTTTCAGAAATATGATCAACATGGAGCGATGAAGTTTGCGCGCCAGTATCAATGCGGGTTGCAACCTCAAATAGCTCTAATTCGGGTAAATCAATAGTTTCTCTAGCACCGACAAGTATTTTTTCTTTCATATTATCCATTTCATTATGTTGTTGTAGCAGACAAAATTATATTTTACGGCACAAGTGCTAAAACAATAGCATATCATTGTTATTAAGAAATACTACGCCAAAAAGATGTTGCCGTTGTCAGCAATAATGACAGCTCTTATTGTTATAAGCGCCATAACTGTTCGATAAGCATAGCTTTTTTATTACTAAAGTAAAGTAGGGTGGCTTGATTGTCCACCCATTTAAGGAGTGTTTTTCTGGGGGTATATCATCAAATTTGTTTGAAATTAGAAGGAAATAGGTCTTCTCTTCGCCGGCAAAGATGATGGTTCAATTGCTTGCTCTGCAGAAACAAAGGTTTCTTTAGTGTTTGATTTACTCTTTTTAAGCGAGCTTTTAGTTCCAGCTCCACTGGGCTGTGCAGTCGTTGATGACTTTTGTTTTGGAGTATGGGCAACTTCAAAAATTTCGCCATCAAATTCAACGGTATCGCCATGACGAATTTTCTTTCGTTTTTGAAACTCAACTTCATTGTTAACTAGAACATAACCTTCGCTGATCACTATTTTGGCTTCGCCACCACCACCGACCATATTGGCAATTTTTAGTAATTTACAAAGCTCGATTGGTTCAACCGAAATATTAATAATAGGGTGTGCAGACATGTAACGTTAGCCTAGTGATATTAAATTTAATGGCAACAATTATAACATAAAGAAGTGTGACAAGGATAAGGTATAGATTATTTAGTCGTAAATTTTATTATCGCACTTCGTCAATTAAAACAGGTCTTTTTAAAGCTCACTTAATATATAGCCTTGATAATTTAAATGCTTGGGTTAACGGTTAAGCTGACTTTCGGCTGATAAAGTTTCTGTCTCTAGCTTTTTTAGCGGCAGTTAGTCGACCGCTTTGACAAACTGATCAAACTTTATGGCCATTATTAGCCACAGCAAGGTTTACTTGGCTGAGGAATAAGTTGATGCTTTTTAAATGTTTTATACAATGCTAAAGTTTATAATTATGCCATAATCAAATTTACGGCGAACAGGGTAAATAACTTTATTACTTGTTAAGAAAACATGAAAAGTTGCAGAACAACACCATGCATCCTTCTATTATTAGTGGTGTATCGCATTATTTTTTTCTTTACCCGGACACAGAGGCTAATTTGAATAAACTTGAACAAAGTCAATTAAGTGAATTAGTAAAACGCTTGTACAGGTGCATGTTTGTCAAAGATGCTCAAGATGATAGTGGTTATACCATGGCTCTTTCGTTATGAGTATTTCACTAGTTGTTGCTGATGACCATGTGCTTATGCGCCAAGCATTAGTAAACTATTTAAAGGCAGGTAACGAGTTTACTATCTTGGCTGAATGTAAAGATGGAATAGAATTAATCAGTCAAACCTTAAAAACCGATCCTGATGTTGTGGTGATGGATATTTCTATGCCAAATATGAGCGGACTGGTGGCAATTGACAAACTATTGTCGCAACGCCCAACGACAAAAATATTAGTTTTATCCATGCACGACGAACTTGAGTATATTTTAGCGATGCAAAAAGCGGGTGCTAAAGGTTATATCCTCAAAGAGTCGTCCTCAGATCTTCTTATTCATGCTATTAAAGATGTTTATAACGGTAAAACCTTCTTTCCAAACTTATCTGCCAATAATTGTCAGCCGGCGTCCAACCCATTAGAAGTATTAACTCGGCGAGAAAGAGAAGTGTTTTTCTCAGTAATTGCCGGTAATACTAGTAAGAAAATAGCAGAATTACTCAATATGAGTGTAAAAACGGTGGAAAATCATCGCACCAAAATATATAAAAAACTGCAGGTTGGCAGTGTGGCAGAACTACTAAGAATGGCTAATAAAGCAGGTCTTCTTGAATAGTGCTTATTTTATCTCATTTAAACTTTGCTAGAGACAAAAAAACGCCCTACAAGGAGGGCGTTTAATGAACGTAAATGTTATACGTACTCTGCTCTACATTTAGCTGTTATTACTCTGCGTTCGAACTTGTCCCTGAGACAAAGTAATTTTTATCTATTTGATTAGCGATAATCGCATAGTTAGCACGAGTTACACCGTCTTCTGGATTAAATGTAGCTACCATTGTCGGTTGTAAATCAAATTGACCTTGCTCAAGGCTATAGCGAACACCTAACAGACCTTCGTTCAAAGCAATTTGCACATAACCGCGCATGTTATCAGCAATATCACTTTGGTCAGCAATCACGATTGATTCACCATGGTAATTAACCGTGATTTGATGCGCTTCGCCCAAGTCTACTGCCTCTTGAGTTTTACCAATCACTTGTACTAGGCTATAAGCTAAGTCAGCACGAGTCACAGCTGATTTTCCGTGGAAGTCGCCATTATTATCAGCCATCATCACGGGACCAAATTGTTGTTTAGCATCTTTCAATGCGGCACCTGACATAGCAACTGATTCAGCAAAAATACGGTATCTAGCGTTAACACCACTTAGGCTTATATCGGCCTCGTTATCTAAACTGCGATGCTGACGTACCGATGCTCCCATGACCAAGGCCTTAGCCAATTCTTGACGATTTAACATCGCATCAGGTGCAAAAGATCTAGCTGAACGACCATCCATAAGACGTTCAAGTACCGCTGTTTCTATTGCTACTTGCTGACTATGGCCTGCTACGTCATTCATACCTTCTGTGCCTTTGAAAACATCTTGCCACACCCAATAACTGATATGGTTATCACTGGCTTCTTCAGTTTGTGCCTGTTCGTCGTAAGCTGCAGCAGCAGGCGGCACTGATAAACCAAAGGCGTCAGTTTCCATAGATAAGCGCCAAGTACCCGCTTGTGCCGGAGCCGTTACAAACGAGTTACTGTCCCAAACTGGGTCGGTAGAATCGCCTTCAAAACGTTGTCCATCAGGTGCTACAAGCACAGCTTTAACACTTGTTAAGGCCGTTAAGCCAACATGTACGGTCTTTGCCTTGGCATCGACAACAAATTCAATCACTTGTGACTCTAGTGTTTCAAACGCTAAAGCACCTTCAGTAATTGCCACTGCATCCATATTAATACTGGCCGTGAAATGAGCATCTGCGCTGTTGTTAACAGATTGCTTCTGATCGGCATCGTATCCTTTGGCTGCCGCGACTGCCGCACGTGCATTAACATAGCCTGCCCCAACTTCCCAAGACTCATAACCTGGCATATTGGTCGCAGACTCTTTCATTAATTGCTTTATTTCATCGATATGTAGCGATGGGTTAGCTTCCATCATCAGCGCTGCGACACCTGCAGTGTGTGGTGTTGCCATTGATGTACCCGAGATACGGGTATAAAAAGGAATATGTGCTGGGTCAAGCACCAAATCAGCATCTCCGCCATTGGCAGCCATATTGGTTGATGAACGCGTTGATACCATGTTGCGCCCTGGTGCGACAATTGTGACTTCGTTAGTGTAAGTCCACGCCTTACCATCTGGCATGGTGAAATCACCGCTTTCATATTCTAAACCACGAGATGAAAAGTCGACTAAATTACCATTGCTATCGCCTGCACCTACTGACATTCCCCAAGGGATCTGAGCATGAGGGTTATTGCTATTTTCGCCAGAGCCCGAGTTACCCGCAGCAAATACCGATAAAACACCAAATTTGTAAGCTTTATATGACGCCAAGGCAACAGGGCCATTAGCATCAAATTTACCGCTTGAACCCCAAGAGTTACTCATAATACGCAGAGGATGTTCATAGTCATAAACGTGGTTAATAGCATAGTCATAGCCGCCAACAGCATCTAAAATAAATAAACCTAACCCTGAGCCGTAACCGACTAAATCAGCATCGGGTGCAACGCCTTTATATTTTCCATCAGACATAGCGCCCGAACCCGCTATAGTGCCAGCACAGTGAGTACCGTGGCCGACATTCAAGTCGGTATTAGGTTGGTTTTTAATAACAAAACCGTCTGTAATACCGGTTTCAGCGAGATCGAGTGAGTGTGTTGCCGCTTGCACGTTATCAACCACTACGTCGCCAAAGAATAAATCTTGGTGTGTTGCATCAATACCCGAGTCATTAACCATAATGGTTACGCCTTTACCGGTATATTCTATGCCGCCATTGCGGTTTGCAAACTCGGTACCTTGAACTTTGTCAACACCGGTAATTTCACGAGAGTTAGCATTAAAATACTCAAGCTTACGGTTTAACCATACTGAACGGACATCATCTCGTCCGGCAATCGCTTTGATTTGTGCAACATTAGCAACAACACCCATAATAGGTACGGCAGAAAACTGCACACCCTTACTGATACCTAAGGCTTTTAACGCCCGTATTTGACTTACTGATATTGGCTTCATTTGTTCAAATGTTACCACGGCCATAACTGTTTCTTCGCCCGTCATCGTCGGAAGCACTTGTGCCAGTTGCTCGCCAATAGCAGCATCAGCTAAAGCGTGCGTAGGTAATGTCATTGCCAAAGAGGCTGCAGCCAAGGCACTTAAGGTAAATTTTTTCATTATATTTCAAACTCCAATATGTTTAATACTTGTAGGTTAAATATCTTAAATATTTTTAATTGTTTTTAATTATTTAAATATTTTTATCACCTTTAGTCTCCCAACAAACCATTAAGATGAAAATAGGGGCTTACCCCTATTATTGGATAAATAACTGCGTAATTAGCAAACCTATAAGGTGAATCATTTTAGAAACAAAGTATCAGCGAGTTGATCGCATTAGTGATTTTAATCTAGCTAATAGTTCTGTAGATAGGGGGAACCCCCTATTTACTCAGCCCCCCTTAACTCGATAGAGTGCTTGAGTGAATTATATACACCCCTTAACAATAACTAGAACGAGTGAAATAATGAAAAAATTTACCTTAAGTGCAATAGCAGCAGCAACCATGGCATTAACTATGCCGTCTCAAGTTTTCGCTAACGCTGCCATTGGCGAGCAGTTAGCTGAGTTTTTACCGACTATGGTTGGTACTCAAACGGTTATGGCCGTAGTAACTTATAACCAATTAGAGCCGGTATCAACAACTCAACTAGAGCATCTTTCTGGACTAGGTATTAGTCAGGCTGTTCAGTTTGCTTCGGTTCCTGTTATTGGCGTAGTCGCTAACTTAGATCAAATTAAAGCCATTGCTCAACGTAGCGATGTGCGCTCGGTATGGTTAAATCGTGAACTTGAATACTTTAATTCTGATGCTCGTCAGATCACGGGGGTTGATGCGGTACAAGGTGAAGCGTTTTTAGCACAAAATGACATTGAATATACCGGTAAAGGCGTAACTGTAATGGTTAACGACTCGGGTATTGATGCTACCCATCAGGATTTATTCTTTGGCGATAAAGTGATTGATAACGTGCAAGGTCTAACGCATGCAAGTTTATTAAGCATAACGGGTGTAACCGAAGGTCTAATACTTAAGAACCAACCTAACACAGATACTAATTCAGGCCACGGTACCCATTGTGCTGGCACTATTGCTGGATATGGTACTATGTCAGATGGCCTTTACCCAGGCGCAGCGCCAGATGCTAAGCTAGTAGGCTATGGCTCAGGTGGTGTTATTCTTATTCTTGATACTATAGGCGCTTATGACTATGCCATTACTAAAGGTGATAGTTACGAAAATCCATTGCGCGTAATGAGTAACTCATGGGGTTCAAGTGGTAAGTTCGACCCGACTGGCCCCGTTTCTCTAGCTTCATATAAAGCCCATAAAATGGGAATATTATCTGTATTTGCAGCAGGTAACTCCGGCTCAGGTGAAGATACGCACAACCCTTATGCACAAATTCCTTGGGGCATGTCTATTGGCGCAGGAGAAAAAGATGGCACACTAGCTGGTTTCTCTTCACGTGGTTATAAGTATGAATCTGGCGAGTTCGATATGCCAGATGGTACAAAATGGACCTACAATAATGAAATTACTATCGTAGCTCCTGGTGTAGACGTTATTTCTACTCGTGCAGTTACTAATGCCGGCGCAAATGGTGGTGAAGCTGATGTAGACGCGATGGACCCTACTCATTTACCTTTCTATACCATGATATCAGGTACGTCGATGGCAACGCCTCATGTTGCTGGTATTGTTGCACTAATGTTAGAAGCTAATCCTGACTTAGATAACATGGCCATCAAAAAATTGTTACAAGAATCTGCGACTAATATGCCAGGTTACGAGCGCTTTGAAGTCGGTGCTGGATTTGTAAACGCCCGTGCAGCAGTAGCCGCAGCCAAAAACTATGATATGAACCACAGTGTCACGGTTAATAACCTACGCGGTAAAGTTTTCAATGCTAATACGCTAGTTGAAATTAGCGAAAAAAGCCCTGAAGGTTCTATCTGGTCAACACCCAATGGCGTCACAGAGCCACTAGGACTGCAAAACTCATTTGAATTTCAGGTTCACAGTGAAGCATTGTGGGTTAAGGGCTCTGCGAGCTCATTGGCTAATACGGCTAAATTAGTTTTAATTGACCCCGATGGCACTGAATACTTTGGTAACTTAACTTTACCTGTGCTTGGAACTGATATGCGTGTTACGGCACCTGCAATGGCAGGTACGTGGACGGTTCGAGTTGACGGACTAACCTCTTTGTCTGGCGTAAATCCAGATCCACTTGATCTAACTAATGGGCCAATGGCTCCTGAAAATTTCGATGTTAAAATAAATTTTGAAGACTTAATTGGCTTTGAAGGGGTAAACGATATAGCCGCTCATCGTTATGAAAATGCGATAAAATATGCAGTAAGCAAAAGACTAATGGATGGTTTTAATAACGGTAATTTCAACCCTGATGCAAAGTTAAAACGTAAAGACTTAGCTAAGTACCTAGTCATGGGCGGCGCTGTTCGTCAATACCGTGAATTAGACAACGAGCCAAAGCCAGAGCTTAATTCAGTACCTAGTGGTTACCAAGCGTTTATTGAATCGGTATCGGTTAACGGTGGCGCATTGAAAGATAGCTTGCGTGAACAGCAGCCAGTTATGCTTAGTCAAAATGGTGAGTTTGCACATAACGGTCGTGTATCTAAAGTAGACCTAGCTTACAGCTTAGTTCAAATTCTAGGACTAGAATCAATGGCTAAAGCGTTTGATCCTGAGAAAGATGAAATTACGGTTGACTATAATGGTCAGACTATTGTGCTAGCAGATCAAGACAGCATTGCCGACGATATGAAAGGTTATGTGCAACTTGCCATACAGCTTTCATTATTGAATGTTCACTTTGATGTTACTCAAGGTACTTACGACTTAACGCCACAGTTGAACGCTAGCTTTGGTGGAAATTATAAAGTCACTCGTGCAGAATATGCTTTAACTGCCGGTCGTCTTTTTGGTCAATACTTTCAGTAAGCTCTTTGGTCAATACTTTGAGTAATTACTTTCGGTAACTAGTACCGCATATTAATCAGGAGGCCATTTGGCCTCCTTTTTTTTACCTGTTAGCTACCCTTGCCACTCACACTGTTAATCATAGTTTCTGCTTTTTTCAGTATAGTTTTGATAAGCTAATGCTATGTTAAGCGATATCATTGACAAATTTTCCAAGTGATCTCTTGTTTGTTCTCTGCAGAGGTTGGTGAGCTGGTTCTATTTTTCTCGTTAGGTATTGCCTTGCAGTGATAGTCGAATTAATAGTTGGCAATTTGCAAATTGCAAATTGCAAATTGCAAATTGC
>NZ_JACGVR010000009.1:0-137028 GCF_014077325.1 Colwellia sp. BRX8-5 | reverse complement strand
AAGCTTATTTTTATTATCAAAAGCTCAATTAACAATTAACAAGACACTCATCCTAAACTGAAGAAGCTTGAAGTTTATTATTATTATCAAAAACAAAAAATAATTAACGAGACCTTATTCTAAAATGAAGAAGATAATTAACAAGACACTCATCATAAACTGAAGTAGCTTGAAGTTTTTTTTATTATTAAAAACAAAAAATGACATACTTTCCTTTAAGCTCAAACCTTAATTGGCATAACTTTCTAGGTAAGACATGTTTAATATCATAGTACTCAACCTCTGCCGTCCATGTAAGGTATTCAAATTTTCCCCAGTTTTTTCTGTAAATAGATCAAGGTGTTCAACAAGAGTTACAAATTTGTCATCACTTAATCTACAAACTAAATCTTATTTAATGTCATTGTAATTCTTTGCTTCCCGCCCTACACTCGGTTTCACAATAAAATAAGAATAACAAGAACAACAATGGCTCAGAATAATAAATTCACTACGCTGTTTGTTAATTACACGGCTAATATTAAGCGCTATATCAATAAAATCGCCAGTCCTGATGACATTGATGATATTATACAAGAGACGTTTATTCGAACTTATGAAGCCGATCTCAAAGAAGAAATAAAATACGCTCGTAGTTTTATTCTTAAAACAGCTAAAAATCTTGCGCTAAATCACGTAAATAAGTGGGATAATAAATACAGTGATTCATTAGATGATTCTGCTGACGCTTTGACTGGATTAACCTCACTGAAATTTGAAGAACAATTTGAGAGTAAGGAACGTTTTTTATTATTTTGCCGAGCGACAGAGCAATTATCTATCGTAGTCCGCAAAACATTTATATTAAAAAAAGTTTACGGTTTCAGCCAAAAGGAAATAGCTAACTATTTAAACCTTAGTGAAAGTACGGTTGAGAAACATGTCGCGAAGGGCTTATTAAAGTGCGCTGAATATATGGAAAGGATTGAGCAAAATAGTACACCAAAAGCTTCAACCTTAAAAAATAACGCACGTTCAATTATAAAATAAAATATAAATTAAAAAAGAATATTGTATGACAACAGTTAAACCATTCACCAGTAAAGCCGACATCAAAGCACAAGCAAGTCTTTGGGTAAGCAAAATTGATCGGGGTCTTTCCAATAAGGATAAACTCGATTTTCAACTATGGGTGAATCAAAGTGATTTTCATCGTAAAACCTTATTTTCTTTAGCTGCACTTTGGGATGATTTAAGTGTACTCAATGAGTTAAGTGCACTATTTACATTAGAAAAACCGATTCAAAAAAAGCATAATGTTATCGCTAAATATGCCGTTGCAGCAGGCATTGCCTTTATTCTGTTATTTGCGGGTAACTTCTTTGTTAACATCACACCTTTTATTGATGACAATATCGAAAAAAGATTTGTTGAAGTAAGAACGTTGCAAACAGAGATAGGACAGCAAACCCGGTTTTCACTGTCAGATGGCTCCAGAATTAAACTTAATACCAATAGTTTAGTTGAAGTCAGTTATTCAAAAAACAATCGCTTATTAACATTGATTAAAGGCGAAGCAAACTTTGATGTTGCCAAAGATAAAAGTAGACCCTTTACCGTAACAGTTGGCGAAAAATCATTTACCGCGTTAGGCACAATCTTTAATGTAAAAAGAAAATCTAATGAAAACATGGAGCTTGTTGTCACCGAAGGTCAAGTATTAATGACCAAGTCGAACCAACCATTAAATAAAATAGCAAAGATGTTATCTACTTTACCTAAAGAAAAATTACCTGGTTTATTGATAACATCTGGTGAAATTGCCACCATCGAAAATAATATTCAAACATCAAATAAAAAAACTTCATTTGAGCAAATTCAACGAGAACTTGCTTGGCAACAAGGTATGTTAGTTTTTAATGGCAAACCACTCGATGAAGCATTAGCCGAAATCAGTCGTTATACCACTACAACCTTTGAAATTAAGGATGTTGAACTCAATAAAATAAAAGTGGCCGGTTACTTTAAGGCGAATGATATTGATGGACTCCTTAAATCGTTAAGTAGTAACTTCAATATTCAATTTGAAAAAGTAAATGAAAACTCAATTCATTTGAGCTTAAATACTACGAAATAACTTTAAATACTCCCTATCTTTTAACTCAATATATTTTTTATAAAATATTATAGAGGAATTTTCCTTCTGAACTGTTTATTAACACTGCAAGGTTGGCAAAAGTTATTTTGTCGTTTTCAACTTTCTGTATTTCGGCCGTTAACAAGCGCTACATTTTTTATATGTACCTGTCTTATATTCACGTCTGGAGCATTTGCCGAAAGCTTGATCAACTTTACAGTAAAGGAACAGCGTGCTGATAAAGCGCTCATTTCATTTGCATTACAGGCAAATAAAACGATTTTATTTTCCTATGACTTAACAAAAGAACATTATGCAAATGAGTTAAAGGGCAAATATTCGGTTAAAGACGGTTTACAACAACTTTTAAAAAACACCAACTTAACCGCTGTTATAGATAACGCTGGTCAACTGAGCATAAAACTACATAAACATCTCAGGAGTAATATAACAATGAATAAAAGCACAATGCTCAAAGCAGCTTTAGTTCCACTAATGCTAAGCGCAGCAAGTCAAACAGCACTTGCCCAAGAGCCTGCTCAAGTCAGTGAGCAAGAAGTAGAAAAAATTTCGGTTATAGGAAGCCGTGTTGCTGGTCGTTCTGCAGAAGATTTACCTGTTCCCGTAGATATTTTGTCTGCTGAAGCTTTGCTTAACACTGGGCAAACAGAAGTCGGTAGAATGTTACAAGCCATAGCCCCATCATTTAACTTTTCAAGCTCATCGATTAGTGATGGAACTGATGCATTGCGCCCTGCAACCTTGCGTGGCTTAGGTCCTGATCAAACATTAGTGTTAATCAACGGCAAACGCCGCCATCAAGCGAGTTTAATTCACATTAACACCTCAGTTGGACGTGGTACTGCTGGTACAGATATGAATGCTATTCCTGCCGCATCTATTAAGCGTATTGAAGTATTACGTGACGGCGCCGCTGCGCAATATGGTTCAGATGCAATTGCCGGTGTAATTAATATTATTCTTAAAGATCAGAGTGAAGGTGGAAGCGTCGGTGTTTCTTATGGCGAGAACTCAGCTGGCGATGGTGAAACTACGAATATCGATATTTCTAAGGGTTTTGCACTTGGCGATAATGGCTTCCTTAATACCACGTTAAATATACGTGATAGAGGCTACTCTGACAGAGCAGGCTTACATGGCTCATGTCAATTTTCAGGTTGTACCCAGCTTGATAATGGCGATTTTTTATTAGGCGATCCGCGTGAAGCTACCGCGACTCGTGAAACATTTCGTATTGGCGACGCAGACTCCGAGCAAATAGGACTAACGATAAATACTGGCTACGATTTAGCTGATGGTCATTTGTATGGTTTTGTTACTTATTCAAGCCGTGATAACGAATCTGCAGCTTTCTTTCGCCATAATGCGAACGGCGGAGGTAACGCACAGCTTCAAGATGGTGATGCAACTATTCCTGCTGGATTTTTACCTAAAATCAATACTGAAATAAAAGATATTTCATACAACTTTGGTTATAAAACTGAATTTAGTAATGATTCATCATTAGATTTATCATATACCTATGGTGAAAATAATATTGATTACACGACTCGGGATACAATAAATTCATCTTATGCTAATTCACTCATCTACACCTCAGCACTATCCGCTAATGAGATTCGTAGCTCAATTCCTCGCGAAGCGTTTGCTTACGGCTTAGAACTCACCTTACAAACAATTAATATGGATTACACTCAAAATTTTGATTGGTTTTCTTTAGCTATGGGTACCGAGTTTCGCACGGATGAATTCAGAGTAAAAGCAGGTGATGAATATTCATACAGAGACTATGATACCGATGAACTCGGTAATAGCATATATGAGACAGATCGCAGTGCAGGAACACAAGGATTTGGTGGTACAGCCCCACTACAATCTGTTGATGAATCTCGTGATGTAATTTCTTTTTACATTGACACAGAAGCAGAAGTCACTGATAACCTAATTATTAGCACAGCGGTTCGCTATGATGATTACGACGGCTTTGGTGATAGCACTAATTTCAAACTTGCTGCTAATTGGTCAATTACTGATGATGTATCGTTGCGTGGCGCCACAAGTACTGGCTTTAGAGCTCCGTCAATGCAACAACTTTATACTGATAATATTAGTACTCAATTCCAGACAAATCCTAATGGTGGGGACCAAATTGCAGTACAAATTGGTACTTTCCGAAATGACAGTATTCTAGCGCAAGCTATTGGTATTCCTGAGCTAAAAGAAGAAGTATCAACCAACTTTAGTATTGGCTCTGTTGTAAGAGTTACCGATGATATTAATTTAACTGTTGACTTTTATTCTATCAAAATTGAAGACCGCATTGTGTTGAGTAATTCATTAGGTAACGGTTTATCGTCAGCGCTTGATGCGGCATTAGCTTCTTCTGGAGCAGGTGCAGGGCAATTCTTTTTAAATGGTGCTGACACTAAAACAACAGGTGTTGATATTATAGCAACATGGAATACAGAAGTAATGTCTGGCACATTAGACTTAACATTTGCCGCAAACTTTTCAGAAACAGAAGTTACCGATACTTATACTCCAGCAGGTAGTGCATTAGGTGGAATTTCACCTGAGGATGTTTTTTCAGAGCAGGCGATTTCTATTATTGAAGAATGGCAACCTCAAGACCGCATAAGTTTAAGTGGCTTATATAAGATTGGCGATTTCACAGTTAACTTAGCCTTTAATCGTTACGGTGAATACACGGTTCTTGATGGTGAAAGACAAACGTATGGCGCTGAAGTATTAACAGATTTACGCGTGAATTATCAATTTAACGATGAGCTTTCATTTAACTTCGGTGGAAATAACATTTTTGATGTGTACCCTGATAAAAATGAAATAGGAAATTCTCGCTCTGGCACTATTGTTGACGCCAATGGCAATGTTGTTGTCAGTAGTCCTGGTGTGTTTACTTATTCACGCCGTTCAGCACCTTTTGGTTTTAATGGTGCTTATTTCTACGCCGGTGCTGAATACCGTTTCTAGTTGTATACTTAAACCATATACATATACTGGTTTCAAATAATTTAGCTATAAGTAAGTTATTACAATCAAAAAAGCAAAGTGATCTCACTTTGCTTTTTTTAATTTATTTAATACACAAACGAAACAACTTAGAACAAATATAAATAACCTCATCAATCGCTGTTTCTTTAAACAACAAATTAATAAGACACTCATCCTAAATTGAACAAGTTTTACCTTTGTACTACGCTAAAGTAATCAAGCTACTTTATCTTAGGTGAGTTATGGCCACGCCAAGGAAGCAACAAATCAGTTTAGTAGACACACCTTATTACCATTGTGTGGCGCGTTGTGTTCGACGCGCTTTCTTATGTGGTGAAGATACCTTTTCAGGTCAAAGTTTTGAGCACCGGCGAGGTTGGGTGGAAGACAAACTGCATTTTCTAACGCAAGTCTTTGCGATTGAGGTTTGTGCCTATGCGGTGATGAGTAATCACTATCATGTGGTGTTATTTATTGATGAAGAAAAAGCGAAGCAGTGGACAATGACTGACGTACTTGTGCGTTGGCACCGCATACACAAAGGCACGTTACTGACCAAACAATATTGCAACGGTGACCGCTTAGCTCAACCCTTACTTGATGAGGTTAATGCAACCGCAGAGGTCTATCGAAAGCGCCTGATGAAAATCAGTTGGTTTATGGGGTATATCAATGAAAGTATTGCAAGAGCCGCTAACCAAGAAGATAACTGCACCGGTAGATTTTGGGAAGGACGCTTTAAATCTCAAGCGTTATTAGATGAAGCAGCGTTAGCGTCTTGTATGGCCTATGTTGATTTAAACCCTATTCGAGCCAATATCGCAAAGACACCAGAGAGCTCAGCCCACACGAGCATAAAACGTCGTTGTAAAGAGGCAAAAAAGGGCCGGCAGCCCAAGACCCTGCTTCCCTTTATTGGTAACCCCAGGAAAAATATGCCAAAGGGCCTACCTTTTGAACTCGCCGACTATCTTCAATTAATTACGTTAACTGGCCGTTGTATTAGCGGAGATAAACGGGGTTTTATCGAACAAAAACAACCAGAGATACTCAAGCGATTGAATATCTCAGCGGACAACTGGTTAATCATCACCACCGAATTTAGAACACAATTTCATGGTGCTATCGGTCATGAAGATGTGCTGAGTGATTACTGCGAGCATCAGCAATTAAAGCGACGACATAACTTAAGCCATTGCAATAAACTCTTTGCTTGAAGACATTAAAACAGGTGTGAATTATAAAGCCATGATTTTGGAGAAATAGCCTTGCCAAAAAATTGTTATTTTGGGAGCAAATTGACTACATCTTTCTTTAATACATGAATATATTGTCAAAATATCACTTATCGGTGAGGACTCCATAAATGTTAAAATATATTTGTCATATATTTAGCTATTTAACATGAGTGTCTTATTAATTCTTTTGTCATCTATTTAGTTTTTTAACATGAGTGTCTTATTAATTCACTTATCGGTGAGGACTCCATAAATGTTAAAATATATTTGTCATATATTTAGCTATTTAACATGAGTGTCTTATTAATTCTTTTGAAACCAAGTCTCAAAACATTCAGGATGCTTTCTAAATGTTAGAAGAATGTGTGGACTATCCATCTATCAATGTTAACGATATTGGAGAGCAGGTCTCGGAGATCCCTAACACCATTATTGATGATGAAATTTATGATGCAGGAATAAAGGATTAAACTTTTATAGAGAAATTTTGAATAGCATTACTTCTCAATAGTTATTATTAACCCACGGCGAGATATATTAGTTGAGATATATAAGCTGTTCGACCTCTTAAAGTCACACAAGTCCAGATTATTGGCCTCTTGGAGCGATCCAATCTACATTCAATTTTATTTTTCATCCGACTTAAAATACCCACTCCATTCTTACTTGGCCAATATCCACGCTTGCATGGTCTGTCGTTGGATTATTTTTACTAACTTCCAACACTTTTAAGTATTCTGCAGTAAAGCGTATTTCAGGTGTCGCATATAAATTTAATGCTAGCGTCATATTTCTTTCAACGCCACCAATAACACTACCGTAACTTAAGTCTATTTCACTGTAACGCATAGCAAGTTCCCATGCTCCGCTACCATCTTGGCCAAGAATACTTTGCGGTTTCACGATACCAAACTTACCTTTTTTGTACGCTCGTCGGTCATTGGTTAAAAATAAACTCGATTGAATATACCAACTACTAAAGTCTAAGATTTCTGGACCTGTCTTTACTGAGCTTTGTATATATTCACTCTGAACATTAAATCGATTGTAGTTAAAAGCGAGTTCGAATCCTACTTGCGAGTAATCTTCAACCTCTTTAATGCCCCCCGTATCAACTAACTGAGTATTAGCAACATAACTTTCCGGATTAGATTTAAGTCTTAACGTGTCATTATCACCATTATTAGAGTACAAACCCGCGATACCTATATGAACAAAATAATCATCTTTCTTAATGGGTAACCAGACAAATCGTCCTGCAATGAGAGTCTCTTCATCTTGACCTTCACTACTTAGATGTATTTTGTTACCAAAAACGCCAGCTTGCACAGACCAATTATCCTTAAAAATATTTACGCCTGCCCCCAAGTGCCTACCTGGTGATAATGCAAAAGCCAGTGAACGTTCGATAAATGTATTTGCATGAGAACTGGCCTGGAACTCTAACGAGAATGGCACTTTATAGTTACCCGCAATTAATTGAACTGAATTATTAACTTTATATCCTAGGAAAGCATCTTTTATGCCTTTAGAGCCTCCAGCTACAAAATCATAATCCAATTTATATTGCCAGTCGTTATATAGGGTACCCTTTAAAAATAGTCGAGCTCGACGAATAGCCGAACCATCAGCTAAATCAAAATCATCACTACTATACCAAGCTGCGTGTGCTTCTACACGCCCACCAAAATGTGTAGAAAATTTCTTGTCAGCACTGCTCACTTTTAAACCATTTTTAACTAAAACTTCGGACTGATTTTTAATCCGTTTTTTAACCAGAGGTAGTGCTTGATTTTTTGGTTTTTCATCTTGTTGTTCAGCCATTAAGCGCTGATATTGTTCGGTACTTATGGTGCCGTTATTTTTTAAAACCTCAAGTAACATTGCCAGCTCTGATTGCGCACTAACCGGTGTTGCTAGCAGCATACTTAAACTTAACACTAATGCTTTTTTCATGATTTCTCCAAATACGGTTTGAATATTAAAATCTATTTATATCTAATGATAAAATGAAAGACCTATACATATTTTGCGCTAAAGTCGATATATGTTTTGAGCGTTAACTCACTAATAGACTTTAGTTCTTTGCATATAACTTCAGCTTCCATAAGTTTTTTTTCTAAACTGGCTTGTTCTAATCTTTTACAAAAATTATACATGGCCGTTGCCCCTAATGAACCCGCAGAGCTTTTTAAGGCATGGGCATGATCCCCAAGTGCTTCAATATCCGACTTCTCTAACGAGGTTTCTATCATCTGCACTCGTTCTTCAATATCAATAATAAATAGGTTGACCAAAGTTAAAACTGCGACTTCGGACAAATCCTCTGCCAAGGTTTTAAGTACGCTTTCTGACAACACTTCATTTTCATTTAAAGGGCTATTAGCTTTGCTTTTTTCTTGTGTTTCGGTGCTGTAGATACAATGATTAATACTTTCGATTAGCACTTGTGTATCGAAAGGCTTACCGACAAAGCCTTCCATTCCTGCAGCTTTACATCTCGCCATTTCAGATTTTTCTGCGTTTGCTGTCATCGCAATTACTGGGGTGTCTTTATTAATACCACCGCTTGCTTTTAAATGTTCTACTGTGACTATTCCATTCATTTTTGGCATACGAATATCCATTAGAATAACATCAAAAACTTGTGTTTCTAAAATATCGAGCGCATCAAAACCATTACATGCAAAAACAACTTGGTAGCCACGATTCTTTAATGTTTCACCCGCAATAAATCGATTAGCTTCCATATCATCAACTAATAAAATATTTTTTTTATCATTATGAGCACTATAAGTTAATTGAGATTTCGTCACTGAAAATGTATTGTTTTTATCGTTCAAAGAACATATATTGTTAAAGAGTAGTGGTTTATTTATACGATTAAAGCCTAGGTATGAACTTGACAAAGTTTCACCTAAGCTAGAAATACAGTGAACATTAATACCAAGCGAGTCTAACCAAATCTTATTGCTGTTGTTAACAGTCGCTCCATCCTCTATTAGCCACACCGATTTTTTACTTAATAATTGCGGCGTTGCCTGCTCACGTAACATATCTACATTGCTAAAGCCGAAGAAAGTGCCCCCTATTTGTTTAATTTTATTAGCAAAAACTTCCTGTAAACTTTGATTATCCGAAACAAGTACCATTGGGCCTTCAAATTGATGTTTATCTATTGTTTTATCTTCAACAAACTCTACGGGCATCGTAAAACAAAAATCGCTGCCCTGATTTAATTTACTACTAACAGTAATTGATCCCCCCATTAAGGTAATAAGCCCTTTGGCTATATTTAAGCCTAATCCAGTGCCGCTGGAATTTGCCTCTAATGTCGAATCAACCTGTTCAAATTCTTCGAATATTTGATTTAAATATTTTTCTCTAATCCCTATACCAGAGTCTTTTACATTCAACTGCAGTGTATCTTTACCATCTGCTATTTGGATTCGTTGGATAGTCACCAAAACAATCCCACGGGGAGTAAAATTACAGGCATTATCGACTAAAATAGTCAGTATCTGACGTAAACGTGTTGCATCAGTAATAACTCGCTCAACAGTCCCTGGTGCAACATCACCCAATATCGTTAAGTCTCGATTAGCTATTTTAGCTTCGGCGCAATTCAATACATCTTCAAGTAAAGGTAAGAGTTCTACTTCACTATATTTTAGTGACATGTGACCTGCCTCAATTTTAGAAAAATCGAGTATGTCATTAACAACCTCTAATAGTGCTCTGCCACTACTTTGCGCTGTGTTTAGCAACCGAATATGCTCAGGGGGCTCTTTAATTTTTTCCGATATTAGATTAACTGCACCTAACACTGCATTCATTGGTGAGCGTATTTCATGGCTCATTTGTGATAAAAATCTAGATTTAGCTTGGGATGCATTCTCTGCTGTTTGTTTTGCTTTGGTGAGATTAATAGCGTTTTCATTAAGTTTTTTCTGATCATCATTAATCTTATCTAACATCACATTAAACGCTTTTGCAGTGACACCAAGTTCATCTTTTGATTCTGTATCCGCCCTGGACGACATATCACCTTTTGTTACAGCAAGTGCTACTTTTTGTAAAACAAGTAAACCTTTGGTTAAGTAACTACCAAGTATTAGCGAAATCAGGCCAACCATTACCAATTCAGCTAAAGCAATACCAAATAAACGATAGCGCGCTTCACTTATAAATAACAATAAGGGGTCAACGGGTAAACCTACTTGTACTTTGGCAAATTCAGTTCCTGACTCCATTACTAAAACCTGCGTATCAAATATACGGTCATCTACCTGGTAAATTAGAGTATCTTCGAAAAAGCCATCCTCTAAACTACTTGTATCTCCAGCTTGTGCAAGAATACCGTCACTGTCTAATACACGAATATATTGAACACCTCCGAGCACAGCTATTTGCTGTGTAATTTCGTCCAATGCAGCAATATCTGATGAGATCACCGCATTTTTAGCGAGTAAGCTAAATAAATGAGAGGTCTCGCTGGCTCGTTTATATAAAGCCTCTTCACCTGATTGCTCAAGATATGCTAGAGATTGCCAAAGTAACAATAACAAAAATAGAGCTTCTGTAATGCCTATGAATAACATTGTTTTAATTCGAAATGACATAGAAATACCCTGAGCCAAAAAGTAAGTTTTTTAATTTTTACCAAGTAGAAGATTAATATTTAAACTACGAACATCATTCCACTCTTGATCGTTTGCTTGTGTAAAACCCTTCATTCTTAGTGGCACTAGTAATTTCACACTAGCATCAGAATTTTTAATATCTAAAAAACCACGAAGTAGTTTTTGTCGAATATCTTCAGTAACCCGCGGATGAGTAGCAATTGCGTGTGGTGTATAACCGTCTGATGTCCAGATGATTTTTAATTGCTTTCGAAAGCGCTCTGGTAATGCATTAAACGTGCGTATTATTCCGCCGCCTGCTACCAAACGGCCCATGGCAACATTGCGATATACAGCATCGTGTGAATTAACATATTTACTTTGAACGTTAATGTTTTTCTGTGCTAAGTTTGCCTTGGGGATCAATGTGGCGGCAAAAGATGCTGGCGCTGGAAAAGCAATTGTTTGCATCGATAAGTCTTCGATCTTGTTAATTTCACTATTTTTATTAGCAACTAAAATGCCTTTAATTTTTTTCCCTAGTTCATGTACAAGTGCTTTAAAGCCTTCTTCCTTACTTAATACAGCGTAGTGGTATGGGTTCATATACGCAATATCATAGTCACCTGCAATTAATCGCTTTTCAAACGTTGGAATATCGGGAGCTGTCGCAAATTTGAGTTCAATACCTGTGTTCTTACTGATCAGTTTAAGTAACGGAATCCAGTTACGAGCTAACTTAGCTGCTGATTGCTGCGGAACTATCCCAAATACTAGAGGCTTAGCTTCAACAACCTCAGCTGTATCCGCACTAGCAAAGCCAATAAAACATGTAATATAAATTATTGCTAAAAATTGAATTAATATCTTCATCTATTCACCTATGCTTTTTAAATTTGTTCATGCACTTAACAAAAGCAAGAAATACTCCAGCATTTAACAATATCAAAAAAAAACTTAAATTATTGATAAATAATATTTTTTATACTTATTCACTCAGTGTAATTTGATGGGAATTATTGAACATGCAATTTGATTCGCAATATGCAAGTCAAATTGCTTTGCATTTAAGAATATATAAATTAATTGATACATTTTATTTAAAGATTATATAAATATATTACAAGTATCTTGAACTAACTGAATATGACTTCACTAAAAATTATATTTTAGATTTAAGAGTTTCACTACTCAACGGCTATTTGTTAAGTTATCCATGGCTCGATTAAACTCAAATATTACCCATAGTACAATCATATATAGGACTACAACTTACCAGTTTTTATTACTTAGTAAAGTCCCAAAATTAGCAGGTTAACAAAGCTGGGCAACTAGTCCCAGTTTTTCATTTTTCTATAAATTGTTGACGCACTTACGCCTAGGTGTGCGGCGGCCAGCGGGATGTTACCATCACAAACTTCGATTGCCTTTTCTATAGTGTTTTTTTCAACTATCCACATGGGAACAATCTCTTGAATACTGGTAGGGCCAACAGAAGTACTTGCCTTGGTTTCTGATTTAATTACACTTGGTGTAGTTGTAACTTGAAGGTTAGTTTGTCTGAAGCTCTCTGGTAACATGTCAATTGTAATCTCAGTACCAGTATTGATTACGACCATATTCTCAATCACATTTTGCAATTCTCGAATATTACCCGGCCAGTCATACTTCATAAATAATGTCTGAACATCTGATGAAAACTGTTGAAATCCTTTATCATTAGCTTCATTTTTATCCAATAAAATAGCGTTAGCCAACAATAAAATATCTGGACCTCTATCCCTTAAAGCAGGTAACTGAACTGGAATAACATTTAATCTATAATATAAATCTTCTCTAAAGCGACCTTCGCCAACTTCGGCTGCTGGATTACGATTAGTTGCACAAACAACCCTAACATCACTTTGTATTACGTCACTACTACCAACACGACTAAATGTACCTGTTTGCAAAAATCGAAGTAACTTAGATTGTAAATTTAAATCCATTTCACAAATTTCGTCTAGAAATAGCGTTCCACCATTAGCGACCTCTACAGCTCCTTTTCTATCGGCCAGAGCGCCACTAAAAGAGCCTTTCATATGACCAAAAAACTCTGATTCAAATAAATCTTTTGGTATCGCCGCACAGTTAATTGCAATCACGGGACCATTTTTCCGAGCACTGGTGTTATGTAAGTACTGAGCACAAACCTCTTTACCTGTTCCACTTTCACCGGTGACAAATACGCTTGCCTTGCTACGAGCAGCACTATCTAGCAAGCGAAAAACAGTTTTCATCGCTAATGATTCACCAAGAAAACTCGTATCTGGTTGATCTGAAACTTCATCTTCAACTGCAGGGGGTTCTGTTTCCAGATTAATCTGCTTTATTGCATCATAAACCGAAGTCACCATTCTTTCTCTAGTAAACGGCTTCTCTATAAAGTCAAAACCGCCCAAGCGCATAGCATCAACAGCTACTTCAATAGAACTATTAGAAGTGATAATAATAACCCGTGCAGGTGACTTCTGACGCTTGACAAATTGCAGTACATCTAAACCGCTAATATCTGGTAAGCAAACATCTTGAATAATAACACTGGGCATTTTTTCTTTAATCGCGGCTAAGGCAGAATAACCATCTACAAAATGCCTAGTTTCATAACCTATACTTTCAAGTTGAGAACTGTAAAGGGCTCCACTTGATACACTGTCTTCTACAATATAAACCAAGGTTTTTTGTGAATTTTTAGACATATTATTCCCTTACTAAAATTCTTTGCCATATTTGTTGTTATACAGTTTCAGAGTTTGTTTGATCAAATCTAATAGCTGGTTATCTGTATCCCTAAAGAGCCTTGAGGTTGAGCATAACCTATCATTTATTTCACTGGCCATTGTTGCTACAGTCATAGCCCCATAAAGTGCTGCCGAGTTTTTAAGTTTATGTGTCACTTCTTCAATTTTCTTCAAATCCATCGAGATAAATGCATTTTCTAAATCGACTAAAGACATGGTCATCTCGTCTATAAACAAACCAATCAATTTATGACAAGTTAGTTCATCTAAATCTTCGATCATTTGTTGAATGACCTTTTCATCCATTAAACAGCTCATACTCTACTCACTGATTAAAAATCTGCTCACTATTTAAACACTATTACAAAATGCGTTGCAAATTGCAAATTAGACAAATCTTAATATTCATCATCTAAACTACCTATGAATATTGTTTTAACTCCAACGGCGTAAATTATCTTCAAATGATGCTGGACGTCCTAGTAAGTAGCCTTGCGCAGTATCACAACCTAATTGGTTAAGTATTTGCAGTTGCACTTCATCTTCAATACCTTCAGCCACAATATGCATGCCTAGTCGTTGTGCCATTGCTACGATTGCACTACATAGAGTAAAATCTTCGTTACATGTCGCGATACCATCAACGAAGCTTTTATCTATTTTCAAACCATTAACTTTGAATTCTCTTAGTAAACTTAAAGAAGCAAAACCAGTTCCAAAGTCATCTACCCATATTTCGATCCCTTCTTTTTGAAAGGCGTCAAAAACCTTAGCGATAACTTTGGGATTTTGGATCAGTGCAGTTTCAGTCAACTCCAATTTAATACAACGTGTAGGTATTTCTAGTTTATCCACTAAGGTCATAATTTGCTCAAAAATATCAGTATTTGCTATCTGAACAGCAGATACATTAATTGAAACGGTAATATCTTTTAAACCATATTGAAGATAACGTTTAAGATCCAACAGTACTTGTTTAAATATCCAACTTCCCAGTTCAATAATCTGACCATTTTTCTCGGCATGTGGAATAAACTTATCAGGAGAAATAAACCCGAACTGAGGAGAGTGACATCTAACCAAAGCTTCAAAACCTGTTAATTTACTATTTTGCATACAAAAAAGTGGTTGATAAACCATAGAGAAGTGCTGATTTTGTAATGCGTCTTCAATAATGCAAGTCAAGTCATCTAACTTTGATGGCGTGTGAACAATTGTTGTTTCAAGTGTATCTATTGGTGAAAGTGACATATTCATATTATTTCATTCCTAATTTACTTTGAGTCGATAGTACTAACAAAGCAATTCGTAGACCAACGTAAACCCCAAACCAAAAAAAACACATAAGCCACTGAAAAATAAAACCTAATAAAACATAACCACTAGTATTTACATTTATTAAATACTGATAGTTGCAAAATGCAAATCAAATTACTAAGACTGATTACCAAATTGCCATTTGTAAAAAAAAGGGAAGAATGTAGTTATACATCCTTCCCTGCTTTTTCTTAACAACCTTTATCAGTTATTGCCTTCACCCTTTGGCGCAGTGTTGTACCATTGGTCGCCATCAACTCTACCGCCTAAGACTGGTAAGTTAACCTGGAAAGGGGGTGTAAATTGCTCTAACGCATTTTGAGTAGGATCATTTATATTAATGACAGATTCTGCTTTTTTCAGGCTCAAGCCGCTACAAAATGAAGGGTCGTCATAATTTGTACCCGTCGGGCAGCACTGGCCATCGACAGAGCCATCAGCAACAGAATAATATCCAGATGGACAACTACATTGCAATTGTGTATTAGTGCCACAGCCTGCATCACAAATACCCAATTTGATTTTTTTTTCAAGAAGATTATCTGTTACGTTATTAATTGAAATATCAACCTCAGATGCTTGGCAAGTTAATGCCGGTTGCCCCAGCGAAGTAGGTAAGATGAATGGTGATTCGCATGGCTCACCGGTTAACACTTTTTGTGAAATATAACGTGATCCAATAGGAGAACCAATTCCCCCAATAATTTCTAGCATCGGGCAAGCTTCAAAGGTTTCTTTATATAAAAATCCTGGCAGCCCATTAGGTGAGCGACCAATGGCGTAATTAGGAGCGCCCTGCAATGCTTGAAAGTAGCTCACTGAACCCGTATTAGGTAAACGGCTAATGCCTGTATTATCTAAAGTCTCAGCACTGGTTGGCTTGATGCAAGGAGGGCCTTGGCAGTTTAGTTCAGTGTAATAAATTGGCTCTCTACTGGTGAAACGGTCATCACGAACACCTATTAGTGCTCGGTAATTTGTTGTGCTGTCTGTAGAGGTACGGTCAATAAAAAACAATTGTGGTGCATCATGTTCATCAAAATTTATCACTTCGCCTAACACCTGACTATTACTATCTGCCACCAACACGGTTCGGTCTTGTTGCTTAATCTTTTGTTCAAATAATGCATTGCGAACAGCAGCTATGCCAACAAAGCTTCCTATGACTAAAATAGTAATAATCAGGATCAGCTCAATGGTTAAAACAAAACCTGCTTGTTTTTTTAATCGAGAATTTTCCTTCATTATTTTTGGCAATCTAACTTCAATCATTTTACTTCCTTTTATTATTTAGCACCGCTAAAACAGCATATCTTATAATTATAGGATATCACCCAACAATTTCATTATTTCGCTGATCTGCTGTCCAGCAGGAAAAAATACTAGCACAAAAAACATCGGGAAGCAGACCATTGCCATCGGCAAAGTAGATTCGAGGGCTTTGCGGTTAATTCTACTTGTTAGTTGTTGGTCCTGTTGTAACCTCAGAAAGTCAGCTAATGATTGTAATCCGTCACCAACGGGGCTACCTACTTCAATCCCAGCCTTAATTATTACCGATAATTTATTTAACGCCTCTACACCAGTCCTGACAGACAAATTATCAAAGGCTGCAGTGCGATCACGGCCAGCATCTAGCTCGTAAGCAATTAACTCAAGCTCTGCTGCCAAAGGGTTGTCTTTTTGCAAGCCAAATTGAGCAGCTTTTCGAAATGCCTGGCTTAACGATAAACCTGACTTCAAAAAAACAATCAGTAAATTGATAAAAAAGACTAATGACAGATTAATTCTACGTCGACGATTACTCCGGTTTATAAGTAGATACATGTCCATCAATAAAAAGGACACAATACCCGTACTGATAATAATCCATAAATTAAATGACAACTCAATAGCAATTATTACTAGTACTACAGCAGTGCACCACTTTACTGACCAGTACCATAACCAGAAACCAGCCACTGAAATACCACATTGGCGGATCAATTTATTTGGATAAATTAAATAAGCTTTTTTGGACTTATTAAAGGGATCATCAATCAATTTATTCTCTTTGGTAAGACTTTGTTTTAAAAAGTAGAGAAAAATAATTAACATTAGTAAAAAAAGTAAATCCAGCCAGTTGAATATATTCATTGCTCTATCCTCGATATACGACGTAACCATAAATAACCAGTAAATTGTAAAAATAGCGCCCCGCCCAAGTATGTTGGTCCAGATGGATGCTTTAATAAGGTGTCGAACCAGTCAGGTTGTTGCCATAGTAAAATTGGAATCAATATATAGGGTAAACCACCACATAATATTGCAGCATAACGAGTACCGGATAAGTGAGTGTCAATTTGTAACTGGTGACGTTGTCGATCTCGAACAATGCGGTTAACAGAATCAAGCATAAAAGTGAGATCACTTCCTGATTGATAGCGTGCAATAATAACTTGTGCAAATAGTCGAGTTGCAATACAGTTGTATTTGGTTGTTAGATGATTAATAGCCTGTTCTGGCGAACAGCCCATATCCAAGCGTCCTAACATTTCTGTTAGTTGATGCTTAACAGTTCCTTGACCTGACTGTGCAGCTAAAGCAATAGCCTGGTGAGGCGACTGGCCACTCGTTAAAGCCGCTTTCATCATATCCATAGCTTCAGCTAAACCTTTCTCTACTCGTTTTATTTTCATTTTCGCCATATCACTGATGCTATTAAAGCAAAACACCGTTACCGCCATTCCCGCAATAGCCGCCAAAGGAATATGCTTGGGGAATATCTCAAGCAGTAACATAAAAATAGCGAAGGCAACGATTGCTATACCCGCAATAACAAGTGCTGGAGGTAGATTCAAATTAAGCGTTTGCAAATGATTATACAATGACGAATCAGGTTTGCTCTTAACAGCATATGAAAAATTGGCGTTGCCCCTTTTAGATTCACGAAACCAATGCAATACAATAATTAGCATTACCAATAAACTTAGGGATAAACCGATAAACTCTATATTTATCATCACTAGTCCACCTTTAATAATCGATTGAATTGTTCACTTTTATAGCCTTTTACTGCTACCTTAGCCGCTAGTTCAGTACTATTACCTGTTGCAACATGCTTACCATGTATATGGTCTGGTTCACTGTTTGCTGCGTGCTTAAAACTAAACAACTCTCGAATTTCATCTTTATCTTCACCATGAACTAACTCGCAAATGCTTACGACTCTGCGGCTGCCATCTTGGAAGCGCATAACTTGAATAATTAATTGTAGAGAAGAACGAATCATCTGCTGAATAGCTTCTTTTGAAAAGCCTCCACCCATTAACGCAAGTGTTTCCATGCGGCTGATTACATCATGTGGGCTATTAGCATGTAAGGTAGTTAAGCTACCGTCATGACCAACATTCATCGCTTGCAACATATCCAAAACTTCAACCCCCCTGACTTCACCAACCACTATACGGTCAGCCCTCATGCGAAGTGCATTTCTAACTAAATCACTAAGATTAATTGCACCACTGCCTTCGCTATTAACATGTCTAGACTCGAGTGAGATAACGTGGGGATGCTTTAGCTGAAGCTCAGCCGTTTCTTCAACGGTTACGATACGCTCTGTTGTAGGGATAAAACCTGATATAGCGTTCAATAAAGTGGTTTTTCCTGCTCCTGCGCTACCCGCTATTACTATATTGATACCTGTTGATACGGCAAGTTCTAAGAAGTCCATCATGGCTTTACTTAGAAACCCCCTATTAATTAGTTGCTGAGTAGTCAAATCCTCGGTATGAAAACGTCTAATTGAAACGATTGGTCCCGACTCACAAAGCGGTGGGATCACTGCATGTAATCGACTACCATCAGGCAAGCGAGAATCTACCATAGGTTGACGTGCATCTAGCTGCCTACCTTGAGTACTTAACACTCTGTCCAAAAAGCGACGTAAATGACTTTCGTTATCAAAACGTAACTTAGTTTTTGTTAATCGTCCGTTTCTATCAACCCAAATTTCATCTGGACCGTTTATTAAAATATCGGTAACACCAGGTTCTTTCATTAAGTCAGAAATTGGACCCAAGCCCGTTAACTCTTGCATAATTTGCAGGGTTAATGCTTGTCTCTCATATACGCTTAAACCTGGATTTAATCTTGGACGTATTTCTTCAATCAATCGTTCAAGGCGACGTTCAACCTGCGAAGTATCTTTTAACAGATGTATGTTCTGCTCTTCCATACCGTCAATTAGGCGATTATGTAAAAAACGACGTAACTCACGAAAGCGCTCTGATTCTATATTCTCTTTGTCTAGCGCAGTAAATCCTAAAATTTTATTTGAGTTATTCATGATGTGTTACCTTTACTTAATACCTTGTTAAGGCATTTTAATTGTTCACTCGTACATTTGAACGACGAATACCTGCTACCATTTCAATATTGCGATAACGTTGTTTGGGGTCAATACTATATTGAGTACCTTTTGCCCTATCGTGTGCACTGTGAAAGATCATCGCTATCGAATCGCTGGCTTTGATACTCGCTAATGGGTATACATCAGACGGTCTTATCGCCACAACTAGAGACACCCCAGAGGTAACTCCTGCCTGCTTATTTTTTGGCATTAGCATATTTTTTAAACCACTGTCTGCAGTCTTTTTAGCAGCTGGGTGGTTAATACCAATTAACTGCACATCACGGGCAACGGTTCTTACACCATTCCTGCCTCTGACAACCACATCAAAGCGGTCACCGTCACTCAACTGCTCGTAAGGCATACCTTTTTGGATGTGCTCTAGGGTAAACAAAACACGACCAGCTGGAATAGCATCAGATAAAGATTTCTTTTCTTTAGTTTTCAAGTCGCTTGGGTAAATCGAACTCCCTGCTCGCTTGCTAACCTTTAATGTTTTACCCATCAAATGACGGGGGTTTTGTATAGTGCCTGCAAGATTGTCTTCATCAATACGCACTTGTTTAAGGAGTGATGAAGTCAGTACTTGACCCGGTTGTAGATTACTACTGACTATCCATGCCGGCTCCGTTGTCATATTTTCAAACTGGCGAAGTCCTAGCACTGAAGCTAACATACTTGATGCTGCAAAGAGGATCATGGCACCCGTGGCACTACCGGTTAATTTACTTTTCATATGTCACCTCATTTATCAAGTTAGGAATATTTTGGACAGGTGCAATGGCTGAACCTGCCCGTGAAACGCCTGATTAGTTCAAACTGCCGGTATT
Organism: Colwellia sp. BRX8-5; assembly: GCF_014077325.1. NCBI lineage: Bacteria > Pseudomonadati > Pseudomonadota > Gammaproteobacteria > Alteromonadales > Colwelliaceae > Colwellia > Colwellia sp. BRX8-5. Next base: position 116,702 of record NZ_JACGVR010000009.1, on the reverse strand, counting down.
ACTAGCAGAAGCAGCAGCTGTACTCGCTGTACCACTAATAGAGGCGGCAGATTCAGAAAAGTCAGTATTAATAAATTCAAACTTCTGACCATCACCTGCATTTATATCAACCGCATCAATAAAACCAGAGCCACTTATCTCTGACGTTCCTTCACCATTTTTCATACCATCAAAAGCGTAGCTCTGGTCTAGTGAGCCAATTGCTTCAGCAACATCTTCCATTTCAGCCGTTACAGCGTCACGCATCGTACTTAGACCTACGACTAGGCCAATGACTATCGTAGTCGATAACAATAACAACTCTGAAGTCATCACAAATCCGCCTTGTTTTTTCTTACCTAGTTTGTTGTTTATAAGAGTTTTCATAATGTTTACCTTTAATGTTGTGTAAGTTAGTAATTAATAAACCCAAATTATTTGAGCTTACATAGACTATTGCGATTGCTGTGCCAGCTTTTAAACAAACCAAAATAAAACCAAATAAATCCTTATAAAACAATAAAATAAATTTTAATTAAAATTAAATCATCACTGTATTGGTTATTAGCTAAAAAGCTTAGTTCACAATCTGATTTGCAATTTGCAAATCAGATTGTATTATTTATTTACGTACCCTCATTTGAGCTATTCAAAAAAGAAAATCTTTTTTTTGCGAAAAATATAGCCTATTAAAAATGAATGCCCATACGCTTAAAGAGTCAGACTCATATAATTTTAAAATTTATGATTATTGATTCTAAACCGACAGCTTTGTTTAAAATGGAGATGTATCGCTTGTTTCGTAATAGAAACGAGAAGAAAACTAACTTTTTATTGTGGAAGTAACTTAGAAAACGGAGTTAAAGGGTCTATATGTGGCGCATTGTATAGCTAAAAATTAGTAGTTATCAAAAAATAAATTAACAGTTAAGCAATAATTATCATTTTGTTAGCAATATTTTATGGCAATAAAAAGTTAATAAATACTAGTGTTTGAACCAACCAACGACCCTGTAGCAAAATCTGTGTAACTGCCTATCATTAGTACCCCAAAAGGGGTTAGGATTGGCAGACTATGAATAAGAAAGAACTAGGGTATTTGCTAAGCAAGCAGCCAAGATAACCGTTGAAGCCTTTTTAAACGCAGAGATTGAAGAGCATCTTGGTTATGCACTTCATGAGAAAATCAACACAAAAATAGCCGCAACGGCTACTATTCGAAGCCCATTCGCACTGAAGACGGCCAAGTAGAACTTGAAACACCACGTGATAAAGAAGGTAGTTTCGAGCCTTTATTGGTTAAAAAGAATCAAACGCGATTTACGTCGATGAACGATAAAATCTTGTATCTTTATGCCAAAGGTATGACGACGAGAGAAATCGTTAAAATGTTCAAAGAAATGTATGGCGCAGATATTTCACCCACGTTATATCTCTTGTCACTAATGCCGTAATAGAACAAGTCACTGAGTGGCAAGATCAACCTCTAGATTCAGTCTACCCTATTGTTTATCTTGACTGTTTAGTGGTTAAAATCAGACAAGATAAACAGGTTATCAATAAAGAGGTTTACCTGGCCTTAGGTGTTAACATTAAAGGTAAAAAGAGTTATTAGGTATCTGTTGATGGTCTTAAAGGCTTTGCTGAAGCGATTAATACCGTATTTCCTCCGGCACAAGTTCAGCTCTGTATTGTTCATATGGTAAGAAATTCGATGAAGTATGCACCCTGGGGGAATTACAAAGCAATAACGGGTGATGTAAAGCGAATATATCAATCAGTGACAGAAGAAGAGGTATTACTTGAACTCGATAACGTCTGCGTACGCTGGGATGATAAATACCCTCAAGACATTCGCAAACGATTTCCCTCTGATGACTCAGCGAAGAAAGTAGTTAATCTTGCAATAGATTCGGCATCCAAGAGATGGACAATCTCAATAAGAAACGGGAAAACGGCCTTGAATCGATTTATGATTGAATTCGAAGACCGTTTAAAGGACTTTATTTAAAACTGGAAGTTACACAAAATCTGTTACAGGATACAGCCAACTCATGCCAATAAATTGTACTGCTTGCCTCTTTATTCACCACTAACATTTTACCAACGAGTGCATCAGGGTTCTGAACTGAACCATAGATATTATTAGTAGAAACTCTAGTTTTAACTAGCAAATCTGACGTAATCAATTGACCTGCTGAGATATTTACTTTAGTTACCCAAGCTGAAACTGTGAACAAATGATTTAATGGTAGTAAAAAATATGCTATGGATATTAAAGTAACGAATGCGAATACGCTCCAGGCAAAAGGTGTATTTAATTTGTATTTCATACATCACCTCATTCATTAATTTAAAGATAAAAGAGCCAGTCAGGTGACTGACCCTACTATTTAAGTATTTTAGTTTATCAAACTACCAACATTGGCAGCAGAATTAGCACCACTACTAGCGCTACTACTAATAGAACTGGCTGTTTCAGAAAAATCACTCGCGATAAATTCAAATTTCACTCCATCCCCAGCGTTAGTGTCTATGGCATCGATAAATCCTGAACCACTGATTTCAGCAGTACCTTCACCGTTTTTCATACCGTCATAGGCATAACTTTGATCAAGTGAACCAATCGCTTCAGCGACATCTTCCATTTCAGCAGTTACAGAATCACGCATTGTTGTTAACCCTACGGTTAAACCAATAACGATAGTCGTAGACAACAACAATAATTCTGACGTCATCACAAAACCGCCTTGCTTTTTCTTCATGTTCTTTTTATTGATATTAGCTTTCATAGTGTTTACCTCTGGTAGTGTTAAAAAGATATCGGCTCATCATTTGTTATTAATTTAATGAGCCTATTAAGGTTATTGCCATTGCTGTGCCAAATATAAAAAAAAACAATAAAATCACACAAAAAACATAAAAAACCAATAAAAAACAGTGTAGTAAGTTGGAAGTAACAAAAACATTTAGTCATACATATTTACGAAGATTACCGCAATAAGTAATTTGATTTGCAAAATACAAATCAAATTATAACGAGTTACCTCTATCAAAAATGATTTATAAATTTCACTTATGGTAATGCTGTAGATCCAGATAAGAAGTTTCGATGGGTCAATAAGTACCTGTTAGGGATGTGCAAATAGCCTTTTTGGTTCCAAACAAAACCTAAGTACTCACTTCCCTGTGAGCACAGGTTTTTGGTTCCAAACAAAACCTAAGTACTCACTTCCCTGTGAGCACAGGTTTTTGGTTCCAAACAAAACCTAAGTACTCACTTCCCTGTGAGCAATAATTTATGAAATGGGTATAACGATTAAATATAAAAAGGTGTACTAGTATTAAAAAAAATCCGATTCAATCAATGTAAGACTAAACCGGAAAATTACTCAGGAGAGAGTAGAAATATTATTGTTACTACAAGTTTTGTTAATTAATAACCTGCACTCTTGTGCGGTGCACACCTGCTACCATTTCAACATTACGAAAACGTTGTTTAGGATCAATACTATATTGAGTGCCTTTTGCCATATCATGTGCACTGTGGAAAATCATCGCTACAGCGTCGCTTGCTCTAATACTGGTTAAGGGATACACATCCGATGGTCTTACGGCAACAACCAACGACAAACCGGGTTGATTACCTGCTTGTTTACCTTTAGGCATCAACATATTTTTCAGACCACTATTATCAGCCTTTCGGGCTGCAGGATGGTTGATACCAATGAGCTGCACATCTCGTGCAACCGTACGTACACCATTTCGAGCTCTTACAACCACATCAAAACGATCACCATCACTTAACTGTTCGTAAGGCATACCTTTTTGAATATGCTCTAGGGTGTATAACACCCGACCTGGTGGAATAGCATGAGATAAAGATTTTTTTTCTTTGACCTTTAAGTCACTCGGGGAAATTGTACTACCCGCACTCTTACTAACTTTTAATGTTTGGCCCATCAATCGACGGGAGTTTTGAATCGTCCCTACAAGGTTATCCAGATCAATACGTACTTGTTTAAGCAGTCCTGAAGTGATCACTTGACCTGACTGTAGATTGCTACTTACTATCCACGCAGGCTCAGTTGTCAGCTTGTCAAATTGACGCAGTCCTAGCACTGAAGCTAGCATACCCGATGCCGCAAAAAGGATCATGGCACCTGTAGCACTACCGGTTAATTTAGCTTTCATATGTCACCTCATTAATCAGATTAGAAAAACGAGGACAGGAGCGAAATACTTATCCTGCCCTTTGAGCCACGGATTAATTCAAGCTACCAACATTGTTAGCAGAAGCCGCGGCGGTGCTTGCAGTGCCACTTATATCATTAGCTGATTCAGAAAAGTCAGTATTTATAAATTCGAACTTCTGACCGTCACCAGCGTTAGCATCTACTGCATCGATGAAACCTGAACCACTGATTTCAGCAGTACCCTCACCATTTTTCATACCATCAAAAGCGTAGCTCTGGTCGAGTGAACCAATAGCTTCTGCAACATCTTCCATTTCAGCCGTTACAGCATCACGCATAGTACTTAAACCAACCACAAGACCAATGACTATCGTAGTAGATAACAACAACAACTCTGAAGTCATTACAAATCCGCCTTGCTTCTTTTTACTCGGTGTATTGTTTTTAATCGCTTTCATAGTGTTTACCTCTAAGGTTATAAAATTAGTCGTTTATAAGCCCAATTAATTTGAGCTTACATAGACTATTGCGATTGCTGTGCCAGCTTGTAAGTAAATGTAAAAATCAAATAACAACACCTTAATAACCCCTTATTAAACAACATGTTGAGCAAAGACCATATTCAGACTATTTAAGTTTACAATACCAAGAGGATCACTATCTAAAGCTGAAGTGACAAATTGATTCGCAATTTGCAAAGCAAATTTAATGAATAAATACCATGAAGTTTTGATCTTGATGTATGAAGAAAAAATAAATCAAGATTATGAGCTAGAATGATCTCTCACGATTTACGGTGATTGAGCCTTTAGTTCCAGACAGAACTTAAGTACTCACATTCACGCGTGCAGCATTGGTTGGCTGGTCTATCTTAACCAGTTCACATGAGAAAAATTTTATGAAATTAGTATGAATAACTTGAAATTTATCGACAATTATTGTGATGACTGTGCGCTAAAAAATAAAAAACCCAAGCGCTTAATAAACGGTTTGGGCTTATTTAATAAGTGGTAGTATTAGGGGGTTACCACCAATTTCAAATGCTAAGCTGGATTAACATAACAACCAATATGTTCTCTTAGTAACAGTATTTTTGCACTCATCATCTGGTTATCTGGCTGTTCTCTTAGTACACCGGTATACTCCTTACAAGCTTTATACCACTGCTGCTGCGCTTCATAAATTATGCCTCTGTGGTAATTAATACGCCAATCACTTTCCATAAAGCGTTCGGCTGATGTTATAGCTTGTAATGCTTTAGTATATTTTCCTTCAAGATAATAGTATGCCGCTTGAAGTTCATAAAGGTGCGGATTATAGGGTGTTACACTCAACTGTCGTTTGACTATTGTTCTGGCTAAAGTCAAGTTCCCTTCTTCCATTGCTATTCTACTGCGCAAAATAGCCGCTTCAGGAAATGCACCACGCTTAGACAAAATCAAATCTAATAACTGCTGGCTTGTATTAGTGTTACCAATTTCAAATTCCACTAATGCACTAGTCATCATAATTCGCTTATGATTTGGATATTTCAGATACAAGGCGTTCAATTCAGATGCAAATCGAAAACAATCAACTATCGGTTTGCTATTATCATGACAGTTAAGATTAATCATTAACGCTTTAACATCGATTAAATTATGATCTTTCGCTTTTTTACAATTAGAGTTGCTTGCGAGGTTATTCAAACACATTTCTTCGCGGTTAAATGATGTCATTCGACACTTTATTAATTGTTGCGTTCGAGTTTGACACTTAGGCTTAGGTACTTTTATTTTTACATACCTAGTTAAAAGCTCATCTAACTGCTCATTGGGCGCATAAACTTGGTTACTTGTACTCTTGTTCGCACAGCCAGTGATAAATAAACCACTGAATATCATACAAATTGAAAATAATTTTTTAATATTCATTTTACTGTCTCCTTTTCTGAGGCATTGAATGCCTGGTTGACATTAAAAACCGATTTTTGTAGTAGAAACTCAGTTGAAGGGAACTGCCATAAGTTGACTTCATGCTTCATCTCACGAACGATGGTAGGTGTAACAATGATAAATAGCTCACGTTCTGTATCTGAATCGGAAGTTGACTCTGCTAATTTTCCAAGTACCGGCACGCGACTCGCACCAGGTATAAAGTCTCGATTATTGTTAATGTCACGACTGACCAGCCCTCCAATAACCATAGGTTGTCCATCACGCAAACGTGTTGATGTGCTAATACTTCTAACATTAAACGCTGAGGTATTTAATCCGCTACCTGTACTACTCGAAATTTCCTGAGTTAGAAGCGTATCAGGTGTAGAAATTGTCGGGTTTAAGTCCAAAGTAATACGGTCATGTTCGTCGACCATAGCGCGAACCTGTAACTGAACGCCGAATGATTTAAATGTTGTCCCACTAAAAACACCAGAAGTATTCGCCCCAACTTCATCACCACTTACAATGCCACTTGGTGCAAATGCAGTTGGTACAGGCACTTCACCACCTGCTGAAAATACAGCTGATTCACCAGCTAATACAGTTAAAGTAGGACGAGATAAGGTTTTAGATATTCCTTCCTCTTCTAACATTGAAAACAATAAATCAAAGGCAAAATCTTTACCTGCTACTTGCAAATTATTTACTAGCCCGCCACCTAACACCTGCAAGGCATTATTAACTTTTGTCGATGATGATTCATTAGGGCTAGCTCCTGCTAAGCCAAAATTACCACTCGTTTTATCATAGCCCTTACTAAGTACTGAAAAATCTGGACGCCACTGTTTCAAGCGACGATGGTTAACTTCGTACATTTGAACCGAGACGCGAATTAGCGGTAAATCTCGTACTTCAATCACCGATAATAATTTACCTCCAGCAATGGACAATAATTTCGCGCGGCCAATATTTGAAGCAAGGTTATTATCTGAACTTCCGCTGGATCCAGACGCACCACTAATACCAAGTCCTGCCGGGCCAGCTGAGCTTTTCTTGCTATTACTCGTAAACAGCCCACCTGACTCGTTCGCTAGAATCGTAATAATGGCTTCTTTAGATTTTTTGCTTTCTTCTCCGGTCACGAGTCTAGATGCAACAGTAAGTACTCTAACTAATTCAACTTGGTTATCTACATAACCTTTTAGTAATAAAGTGTCTTGATTAGCATTAGGAACATCTCCATGCTGAACACGTGTCACAGTGACAGACTCGCCCCCCACTAAGTTAATATTATTTTTCACCCGAGTAACAATATCTTCAGGTAATATTTCAACCTTGATTAAGTTTATAATAGCGGCTGATTTAGTCTTTCTTTTTAGCGTATGCTGAACATCTTTGTCCTGCATACGCAAATTATTAACCAATGATGCAATTGCCGATGACTGCAGCAAAACATTATCATTGTCTCCTTGACCTGCTTCGAAATAGTTACGGGCCGCCGCTTCAGCTGCTATTCGGTATTTAATAGTAGGTACTTTTCCACGTAACACTAGCGCATTACGATCAGGAGCTAGTGTCAACGAGATGTTAGGATGAATATCTTTAATGGCGTGATGTAATACACTTAAATCTGAAGTAACAGTAAATAGAAAAGTTTCTGATGTATTATCAGTATACCAAACCATAACACTAGTTCGGCCCACTTTTTTGGCCAATGCTAAAGCTTCATTTTTACTCAGTACTTCTACTTGTAAAGTTTCTTCTTGCCCAACAGCAATTCGCTCAAGCGGTTTATTGAAGACTAATCGACTGTGTGTCCACTGCACTAGTTCCCTAGTTTCTTTGGACTTTTTACTGTCTGCGGTCTCTACAAATTTCAGGCCATCAGCTGCACATACCGTTGAGAATAAAGCTAATAACCAAATATAATTAATCAAAACTAATTTAAAAAATTTCATAATGCTCTCCTGTTACATTCGTCCGCAGCTACATACTTATGGTGTTTGTTGATACGGCGGTTACTAGCTATATCGCAACATTTAGACCAAGTTGGAGATTAGTTTAAGGATTTAGATTTAATTATTATAAAACAGTAGGTTATAAATTATATTTAAAATTTATTATCAGAAAGGAATTTATCTACATGGAAAATGAAATTGAACATTCTTATATTGAATTGCGTTTTGCAAATATGTAGATTATAAGAGGCATTTTGCAACAAGTGTGCGCATTTCTAACAATCGTTGAACTTTAGTTTCATTATTTTTTTGCTTTTTATGTTCAGGTAAGTATTTAATTAACAAGCGATGTAATTCTTTGCGAATAACAGGTTTAGGCAAGAAATCATTCATACCAGCTTTCATATAACGCTCTTTGTCACCATAGACTGCGTCAGCAGTCACCGCAATAATAGGTACATGCTTAAAGTGCTCATCGCTTGAGCGTATATGAGTAGTCGTGGTTAGACCGTCCATTACCGGCATTTGGATATCCATGAGCACTAAATCAATTTCAGAATTTTTCAACATGCGTAACGCTTCAACGCCTTGGTTAGCGATTAGCACCTGACATCCGCAAGATATTAAAAATTGTTCTATAATAATTTGATTTTGTTGGTTATCTTCCACAACTAAAATAGTCGCATTACCAAAATTAATATCACTCTTATTAACGCTGAGTGCGTCATATAACTTGATACTAGCCTTCCCTAACATCTCATGCAACTGCTCCAAAATCCTACTAATGTGAGAAACTTTGATCGGGCCATTAACCAGTAATTCATTTTTACTGTGCCAATGAGTGAATTTACCACTGCCCAGCAGATCCAATATTATCAAACAAGGTGTGGAGCCATCGCTGAAGTAAGGCTTTAAATACTTTCTACAACTATCGCTTTGAGCCGGCTCAGTCACTACCAAAAAGTCAGCTAACCCAATAGAAGGATCAGGTAATTCTGAGGTGGACCTAAACACTTTATATGTTACTTTGTAACGTTTGAATATCTGCTTAATTGCATCGTTTAGATTATTATCATTCCCAATTAACCAAACAATATTGTTGCAGTTATCTGGTAGTAAAGGTAATTGATTTTGTGGAACAGAAATATCAATCTCAATTGGAATTTCAATACAAAAAGTACTACCTTTATCTAATTTAGAATTGACTCTAATTGTTCCTCCTGCAGCTTCACAAATTTGATGACAGATGGCCAAACCTAAACCACTACCGCCAAATTGACGAGTGGTAGACACGTCAGATTGCATAAAAGGTTCAAATAACTGAGACATTTTTTCTTCAGCAATGCCAATACCCGTATCAATAACCTTGATTGAAAGAACACCTTGGTTATTTTCTGTGGGTTTGTATGCTACATGAATGTTAATTTCTCCAATACTCGTAAACTTAATAGCATTGGCCAGAAGATTAATTAAAATTTGGCGAAGTCTAACATTATCACCTATGACGTTCATTGGTACATTAGCATCAATACACAAAATCAGTTTCAGCTTTTTCTTAACCGCGCTGTCAGACAAAATATCAATAGCTTCATCTATACAAATACCTAAGTCGAATTTTCGATGCTCAAGTGTGACTGCATTAGCTTCAAAACGTGAATAGGTTAACACGTCGTCAAGAATACTTAATAATGCACTTCCACTCGATTGGATCATATCAGCAAAGCGTTGTTGCTCTTGATTAAGCCCAGTATCTTGTAATATTTCACTTGAGCCAATCATGGCATTTAGTGGGGTGCGAATTTCATGGCTTATATTAGCCAGAAAACGACTTTTTGCAACAGCAAGGGTTTCAGCATGCTGCTTGGCCTCTTTTAATGCATATGCTGCTGCTACACGCTCATCAACATCAACAAGCGTAGCGGCAATAGCAATTAAGGCACCATTTTGATCAACAATTGGCGTCATACTCATTTCTGCCCAAGTATGGGAACCGCCAGCGCATCTCATCTGTAATTCTAATCTGCATGTGTTGTGCACGCCATTGGCAAATTGGTTCAAAGCCTTAATAACAATTGGTTGGTTAACACCACTAACAAATTCAGTGATCTCTTTACCCATACATTGACTTTCAGGCAACTTGATTAAATCACTCCATGCATGATTCATAAAAGCAATGCGTCCGTCTGGTTGAAGGCGCAGAACAACTTCACTAATATTATCGACTACTAGTCGATAACTGTATTCAGCAGCAGATGCCAACTGTTCAGCTTTTACTCGTTGGGTAATATCAGATTGGACCGCAATATAGTGGCTAACTTGACCATTTTTACTTTTTACTGGTGATGCATCCATTGCGATCCAATAAGGCTCACCATCGCGATTATAATTGATAATTTCGACGTTAAAATTCTCCTTATTTTTAATGGCTTCAGACATAACTGTAACAACGTTCTGATCAGTCATTGGCCCTTGTAGTAACTTTCCTGGTCGCTGGCCTTTAATTTCCTCAAAAGAGTACCCAGATAGTTTTTCAAAGCTGCGATTAACCCATTCAACTTCACCACATTCATTTGTTATAATCACCAAGTTGTTGGTGTGACTTGCAACCAAAGATAATTTTCGTGCTTCTTCTTTAAAGCGTAAGCGGGTTTCCATATCTTTATGAGCTTGAATATCGAACAAAGATCCTATAAACCCCTCTTCAGCGTTTCTAACCATACGCATTTCAAACCATCGGTATTCACCAGATTTATCTCTAAGTAAAACCTCAACTCGCTTAGGATCACTTTTTTCACATGCTGTTTCAGCCATGTTATTACAGAAAGATTCTTTACTTTTTTCATGCAAGTAAGTTGGTAAAGCACAACCCAATAATTCGTTATCGGTATACCCTAATTGCCTATTCCAGGCTGAGTTTAAATAGGTCAGCGTAAAGTTATTATCGCATTCAAATATACATTCATCTAACAACGACAGTAATTTAGCGTGAGCTTGCTGGCTTTTTGATAGCTTCTCAATTAGGGCATATTGGATTTGTACTTGGAGCTCTTTGCTGTTATCCACGCTGACATCCTATGCTATTTAGTTGAAGCTAATTGTGACCAGTGACAAACATTGGCATATAAAGGAAAAACTTCGGTGCAATAAAAGTTCTGTTCAAAAGGTGTTCGACTAGAGGTACAATCATCCAGAACTGTTACGTTAAAGCCCAAATCTATTGCGGAACGCGCAGTGGAATCGATACAGATGGAAGTAACTGTGCCTGCAAACACGATATCGGTAATACCTTTATCATGAAGTAACTTCGCTAAATCTGTATTAGAAAATGCATTCAATCCTCGCTTACCTGGAATTATAGTAACAAAATCATCAAATTTAGACAGTTGAGGAATAACTTCTGCTCCAAACGTATTTTCTTTGAAGGCTCCAACATCTTTGATGACTTTAAGAATACCTATAGGATTTGCTAGCTCATTGTAGTCAGCGGTAAAATGAATGGGCGTGTTGATCACCATCCCAAAATCACGCCCATACTCACTAAGTAACGTAAGCGTATTTTCAAGTACTCCCGTCACTCTTGATGATTCTTCAATCACACTATATAAAATACCTTGTGGTGAAAAATAATCATTTTGATAACCTATCAAAACTAGTGCGGTATGGGATAAATTATTCATCTTTTAAACTCCAATAGTTTCATTTACTTGTGCAAGTTGAATTTTACGATATTGTTGTAAAAAATTTTCTAACACTAACTTTGTAATAGGCTTTTCAATATGATGAGTAATACCTTTTCTATATAACTCAGCAACAGAATCTCTGTCGGTGATCCCTGTCAGCGAAATTTTCGGCGTATTAGCATTTACGCCATTACCATCACGTAACTGGCTTGCAACATCACTACCAAGTAAACCGGGCATCCGTTCATCTAAAAATATAAGGTCAAATGGCTGTTTGCTGGTCAACTCCAACGCTTCAATACCATCATCTGCACCAGTAAGAATACAACCTAGATGTTCTAGCATGATTATTGTCGTCATTTTACTGGGTTGACTATCGTCTGCAACAAAAACTCTAAGTTTACGTAAATGCTTAATGTCACCCAAAAGGTTATGTAAATCACTATCAAAAAATGGCCAATATAGTGAAATTTCGTCCGTACGCTCACGCTCCTGCAATTGTTGCATAGTACGCAATACAATCGTTGAATGACTATTTGTTTTAGTTAAGTTAGCATAAACGTCAGACGTAGCTCGACAATCTTTAATTTCGATATGGCAAGGTGAATCAGCTGTTTCATTTGATGATTGCGCTATACATTCAATATTAAGGCCTTGTTCAAACGAACGAAAACAATGTTGTAATGATCTGTCGTCTGATTGAATACGGACTTTAATTGGCTCACCAATCAGCTCTGGCAGGCTTTCTTCTAGTTTAGGTTTACCAGAAATTATAGTGCTAAAATATTTTTCACTTTGGTCATCACAGTAAAAATCAAAATGCATGTGATCATCAACAACACTGAATTTTATAGTGACACCATATTCGACACTATCTATAGCCTGTTGAATGTCTTCTGCAAGCTGTTTTGTCAGTTTATTTGCATCAAGGTCAACCATAGCTCGACTAAAACTGGTTTGGTTTAGCAATCGACAACAAACGGGTCGCCCCATTTGAGCTATCAACATAGCTCCTACACATTGAACCAATTCTAATATATCAATTCTTGAATTTTCCAAAATGATGTTCACCTTTAATGAAAAAACGATATTATCCTTAATCAAAGCAATTAACGTTCCATTATAAAGCCTATTATTTAACGTTTAAAATCAATAATTAAAAATTATTGATTTTAGATATAATCATAAAAGTCAATTTGAGTTGCAAATTGCAAATCAGAATAAAAACCAAATTGCTAAAAGTAATATATTAAATTACCCATACTAAGTTTTCCAAATAGTGTAAAAACAACTTCAAAAAATCCATCAATTTTTTGTTCTAGAGAAAATAAGCCGCTCGTTTAAGCAAAATATAAGTATTGAGATTTAATTCACAGTTATTAGCTCCTCCAGTATCTTTGTCGACTGTATAAATATCGATTAACATCAAACACACAGACTCTAACTATTAGCTATACTTTATGAAAAAAGCTAATAATCAGTCACACAATACTTTAATAAAATACATATTTGACAAATATTTACTCGATAATAAAAGAAAAAAGTATATAAGTGACGCCTGTCAAAGCTATCAAGAATTATTAACACTTCACCTTAATAATTCTTGATATATTATCTGGCATAAATAATGCTTTGTAATATTCACAGCCCATAGCTAACAAAGAATATCAATTCAGGGGTGAATTACTATGATTAATATTAGAAAGCAGGCAGGTTTTGCAGTTACCGCTGAAATGGTATTTTTGGCAACAATTATATTTATTGGTTCAATCATTGGATTAGTTGTGATCCGTGATGCTCTTGTTCAAGAGCTACTAGATGTGGCTGAAGCAATAGAAATAAGCGAGCAATATGCCTTTGATGGTATTAAAAAACCTGTTGAAGAAAGTCAAAGCACAGTAGTCATTGTTAATCCAGAATTGGAAGGTATCCAATAGTCGTGTTTGGCACTAAGCACATTAAAAATAAAATGACAGTGTAAAGTATATTATCAAATCATTTTGGATATAAAAAACTGAAAACCCTATATAACTTGGAGCTTTCAGTTTTCATTGGTTCTTATTGAACCTGTATTTGGTGCAGATAGAGAGACTCAAATTCTACCCCCCTAATGCCCCCAAAGATGGACGTCAAAAAAAATTATAAATTTTTATATCAACTACTTAATTAGATCACTAAAGTAACTCTCCCATACATTTAAGTACGATTGGGTACATTAAAATACAAAGAATTTACTGTTGAATATGGTATTGAAATTGATGATGATGTCTGTAGAGAAATTAATACTACAGATTTAAGTGTAATGGTTTAAAACACTGAGTGTTCGAGAAAATATGCTGGAGGTAATTAAAAACCTTACGGTCCTATTGTATAATAGAATGGCTTTGTCGATAGTATGGCAAAGCGCCACTATTTTAAGATAAAAACACTTTGGAGAATGTTATTATAGAGCATCTTAACTGCACTAAAAAAATTGCTGAACTTCCTCAGAAAGAGTTGCATCAAGCGCAGCTTACTGAGGCAGCTATTGCAATTAGTATTAATGGCATTAGCCAAGCGGTAATGATGGCATCTCCTGAGCATTTAAAAGACTTTGCACTTGGTTTTAGTTTAAGCGAAGGCTTAATTCATTCGGCTAACGAAGTTTTAGATATCATTGTTCATTCACATATCTCTGGATGGCAAGTTGATATTCTGGTTTTAGCACGAGTTCAGCATCGATTGAAGCAACGACGCAGAACGATGGCTGGGCCAAGTGGCTGTGGCCTTTGTGGTCTAGACTCTATTGAAGCTGCTATGTCATTAAATCAGCCTCATCAAAAAGAGGTAAAATCGTTTCAATTACCCTCTGAGAAAATTATTATTCAAGCAAGAGATGCCTTACCTAGTATTTTAAAAAAATCGGGGAGTATCCGAGGAAATCATTGCGCTGCATTTTTTGATTTATCTGCTAAAATGATCGCCTTTCGAGAGGATGTGGGTCGTCATTCAGCGTTAGATAAATTGCTAGGTTGTTTGTCGCATAAAAAATTACTGACTCATGATGGTTTTGCTTTGATAACAAGCCGCTGCAGTCATGATTTAATTGCCAAGGCTGCTCGCTTATCTCTGACAACGTTAGTCACGCTAGCACAGCCGACTGACTTAGCTGTTAATTCAGCTCGCAAATCTCAAATAGCCTTATTTTGCTTCCAACATGGGCAACTAAAACGTTACGCCTAATAAAGGATTTATATGTCTAAGTCATCAAAAAACAATCCTGCCTATTCTTCACCTGCTGGTGGTTGGGGAGCACTAAGAAGCTCAGCTAAACACTTAATTCAAAGTGAAAATGCCGCGAAAAGCGTTAAAGCATTACTCAAAGCAAATCAACCAGGTGGTTTTGATTGTCCTGGTTGTGCATGGGGTGATTCTACCACTGCCGGGAAAGTAGACTTCTGTGAAAATGGCGTTAAAGCCATTGCATGGGAAGCCACCAGTAAACGTGTTGATAGCAATTTTTTCAAACAATATTCAATAACAGAATTACAACAATGGGATGATCATTCACTGGAGAAAAGTGGCCGTTTAACCCAACCAATGTATTACGATGGAATAAGTGATCACTACCAGCCAATTGATTGGCAAGAAGCTTTTAAAATCATTGGCACTAGCCTGCAGCAACTTTCCTCCCCCAATGAAGCATTATTGTATACCTCTGGTCGAGCGAGTAATGAAGTGGCCTACTTATATCAGTTATTTGGTCGAGTATTAGGCACAAATAACTTTCCTGACTGCTCTAATATGTGTCATGAAGCCTCTGGCATAGGCATGACAAATAGTCTAGGTACAGGTAAAGGTACGGTGACTATGGACGACTTTTCTAAAGCTGACGCCATTTTTGTCTTCGGCCAAAACCCAGGCACTAATCATCCTCGTATGTTGGGAACCTTGCGTGAGGCAAGTAAACGCGGAGCTAAAATTGTCTCCGTTAACAATTTAAAAGAACGTGGATTGCAAAAGTTTTCAGACCCACAAAGCCCAAAAGAAATGATCTTCTTAACGGGGACTACCATCAGTCAATATTATTTCACCCCTCGCTTAGGCGGAGACATGGCGTTATTACGTGGCGTCGCTAAATGTTTATTTGAAAGATTTGAGCATGATAAATCAGTACTCGATATCGAGTTTATCAATAAACATTGTCATGGTTTTGAAGCATATCAACAAAGTGTTGCGGCAAGCGAATGGGACAAAATTCTTGACCAATGTTGTTTGACTCGAGAAAATATTGAACAAATAGCAACAATATATGCCAGCAGTAATAAGGTTATTTTCACTTGGGCGATGGGGATTACCCAACACCGCCATTCTGTCGCTACAGTACGAGAGTTATTGAACGTACTAATGCTCAGGGGTAATATTGGCAAAGCAGGGGCTGGCGCATGTCCGGTACGCGGTCATTCAAATGTGCAAGGTAATCGTACTATGGGGATCAATGAAAATCCGTCAATGGACTTTCTTGATGCACTAGAGAATCGTTACTCTTTTAATGTTCCTCGTGATAATGGTTTTAATACCGTTGAGTCTATTCATGCCATGCTTGAGGGTAAAGCTAAGGTATTTATTGCCTTGGGCGGCAATTTTTCTGCGGCAACACCTGATACCACGCGTACTCACAAGGCCCTAAGAAAGTGTGACTTAACCGTACAAATCAGTACTAAATTAAATCGAAGCCATGTAATAACAGGTAAACGTGCGCTAATTCTCCCGTGCTTGGGCCGTACAGAAATAGATCGCCAATCTAGCGGCGAACAGTGTATTACGGTGGAAGACTCAATGAGTATGGTACACAGTTCAACGGGTCAAAATGAACCAGCAGCTAACACTCTTCGTTCAGAAACAGCTATTGTTGCTGCAATAGCCATGGCATCAGTAGGCGATAAAATAGTCGATTGGAATACGCTGGCCGGTAATTACGGGTTAATTCGTAAAGAAATAAGTGCTGTCATACCCGGTTTTGATGACTATAACTCCCGAATAAAAGCAGGTAGAGGTTTCCACCTAGAAAATTCAGCAGCACAACGTCATTGGCGTACTCCAATAAAAAAAGCCATTTTTAGTGATGCTAGATTACCAGACCAATTAGTACATGAGCGTGCACAGTTAATGACTAAAAAGCCGGTACTAACGTTGCAAACACTGCGTTCACACGATCAATACAACACCACTATTTATGGAATGGATGATCGTTACCGTGGTGTATATGGTGAACGTAATATCATATTTATGAGTGCAAAAGATATAGATAAACAGGCATTAAAAAATGGAGATTATGTCAAAATAACAACGGTATCAAACGATGGCATAGAACGTTCGCTCTCTAATTTTAAAATTGTTGAATACCTTATCCCCCCAGGCTGTGTGGCTGCCTATTATCCAGAAACAAATCCCTTAGTGCCGTTAGAAAGTATCGCTGACGAATGCGGTACCCCAACATATAAATCGATACCAATATCTATTGAAAAAATGGATAACCAACAATAGGTCTTAACTAGATATATCGGTTACCTATCAAGAACGATAAAATACGCTTCTTGATTAGTAACCGACAGAGTTAAATTTATATCGCTGAATTAAAACTACGTGACGCGACTGGAGTGGCCTAATAACAAACCTTTAAGTGGTGTACTTTACTTCGTACATCACTCAATGACATGCTAGGGTAATATCCTAATGTTAAGCGAATAGGCTTATTATTAAATTTATATCTATATTGCTAAACAACTTTACCTTTTTAAATACCCTATGTAGTGGCGTAATATTTAGAAAGCCATTGAGCATTGAGGTATATCATCAGCCAAAAATAAAAATACCAGCATGAAGCTGGTATTTAATTAAAGCCACCTAAATAAAAAAGCGATTAAGGACAGTCTCCCCAGTTAACGCCGTCAACACTACATTCATAAAAAGTTGTGCCGTCCTCTTGCTTCGTTTCTTTACGCCACTTTCCTTCATCATTTTTATGTATCACTACATTACCTGTTGCCTTGCTTTTACGCCAGTAACTAACATCAACTGCAACTTCATCATCAAATCGATAAGGCATTGCATCAAAAGCAGTAAAGAAATCTGCTGGATCTAGATCTGCAACCTTCTCTTTAACATTTACCCAATTAGATAAAGTTTGAAAGTCAGCATTCATGTCTCTGAAATAGAACTCTGCACCATACTCATAATCAGTTTCAGAGTAACGTAAGTTAAAGTTACGCTCATAAGGGTTTTCTAAACTGGTATTTATACACTCTTCAAGTGTTGGGAAAGTGACTGTGGGTATTGAATTCCCAAGCTCATAGTGAATTCCCTCTTTTTCAAAGCTAACACGCTCAATATTGCCACAGCGATATGTTTGGTCTGCATTGATATATACATCTTCTCGAATACTTAGCCAACCTTTGAGTGACTGGTCGCCCCAGCTAATTCCCACTTCATGAAATTTAGCTAAAACAACATCAACTTTTTTTAATGACCCTGTATCTTTAAGCTTCACAAACTCAATAAAGTCTTCAGTGCCCATATAAATAATTTCATCGCGATACCAAGCATCAGTAAAGTTGTACTCTTCATCTTTATCTTTGTCTTGATAGATAACAACTCGAATTTCGGCAGCAGTTGGATATTCTTTTTCCAAGGCTTTTTTATGTTTATAAGCAGCTTTTAAGCCCGTAACAATAGACTGAGCTTTGCCATAAGCGGCGCTGTCATTATTCGCAATAAAATCTGAATAAATTTGATCAGCCGATAAATTGTAATGAGCAATCAGATTTAGTATTACATCTTCAATTTCTTGCTTAAGCTCAAGACGTAAATCAGTATCAGCCTTAAGTTCATCACAAGTTAAGTTTCCCTTGCCACTCCCTTTTAATTGACGTCGTAATTGCCCCCAAATAACAGACGTTAATGGCGATATATTACGAATATCATCATCTGATAAAGGCTCTATAGATGGAGGAAAAGACATCTGATATGCCTCAGTAACCTCGCCTAAATCTTCATCTATAGCACCAACAGGCACATCGACATACATAGTAGAGTAAGGTACACAAGAAGCTTGTTCTTCAGTGAATTCAAAACTGTAATTACCTGATTCAGTTGAAACTACTGACGGCTCAGTTTGCTTATCAAACTTACTATCACCATCTAAATCCAACCAAACCGTAGCACCTGACACGTACCCATCAATAACTTTACCTGTAAGAGAGATTGTATTCGCTACTATTGGGTCAGGCTTGTCAGGTGATGAACTTCCACCACCTCCACAACCAACAAGGGTAGCTGTTATAGCTAAAGAAATAAGAAATTTACTTTTTTAAACATCATACAAATTTATCCTTTTTTGTATTTAAAAATTAATGCCATAAATAACAGGTCGCTGAGGAGACGTTTCCTGTACAAGTTAGTCAAACTAATTAGAAAACTTACTTATTGTTACCGCCCTTCTTTCCAAATGCAGGAGATAAACGTTCTGAAATGTCATCTTCAATGATTTGAAGCACATCCCGTGTTTTATCAAATTCCATAATCGTAATTTTATAGTCGCCTTTAAACCAATGCTTAAGGTGCAAAGCATAAGTGCCTTTATGACCATCACCAATATGTTGTTTTATTCTACTTTTAACTCCTGTTGTAGAAGAACCAACATACATAATTTTCGATGGAGCATTTAATGCTGGGCAAGCTCTATCTTTCGTTGCCTTATAATTTGAAAGTGAATTGAAAGCATCACTGATATCGCCAGATACTTGTTCAATAACATAAATTGCTGTTTTTATTCTATCTAAATCTAAAAGCCCACCTAAAACAAACTCTCTTGTTGGTTTTGCAACTTTCGCTTCTTCACAGTTTGCTATTAAATTATCGATATAACTCATAAATTATCCTTGTTGACTTGAGAGAAATGAATATACCAAACAAGCTAGACAAACTTTGTCTTACAAAAGCTACTTATTATATAAATTAAATAAATTAAATAAATTAAATAAATTTTTCAGAAAAACATAAATAAGGACTAACTAAAATTAACATCCCTAATGCAATCAACGTCAAAACCAATCATGAATAGAGCAGCTTCTAAGGCATGCATTTTAGCTACTCGAGTATTATTTAGTAATGTTGCCTCGTGAAACATAAATAGTTCCTTTTTTTCCGAGACAGAGATAATTTCCTCCATTATCCAGCCAAGCCTAATTTTTGAAGAAGCCCAATCGCAAGATCGTGTTTCAATTGCTGCTGGATTTGTTGCTCTAGTGATTACCCCAGGATCTACTACAGGACTCCGCAGATTATTCATCCCTAGAACTCTTCTACGATCTGCATAATCTACTGCCTTAAAAACCAGTAATTCAGGTATTTGATTCCAAGGAGTATTCATATTTTGTCTATATATTTCAACTAAGCACGCAAATGCACCAGCAACTCGAGAGTCGTAAATAGGAAGGCCATCATCTGCAGCTAAAGCGTGAACTTTTGTTAGCATTGAATTCATTTCACAGATTCCATCTAACTCCCTAAGATCGGCTACCTCTAGTGAGAGTTGGCTTCTAGCATCAATCAAGTAATTTCGTATCTCATCCTTAAGTGTTCCTAGGAACCTTCCGGCACCAACAGCAGGGTTTCTATCCCCTCCCCAAATTAATATTTGCTTACAACATTCAATTACTTCAATGGAGCTTCCTGCTTGAATATTATTTCTGAGCCATTGACTCAACTCATTTAACGAATTCTTGGTGGAATGCCAATCACAAGATTCAGTGTAATTACCATCTGCATCCTTCCACCTACCTAACCATTGGTAAGCACTTGTTATAGCGTCCACCCCGACAAACATGCCTTGCACACCAGGTCCATTTGTACCTATAGCTCGTCCAGTTCCTTTCCTAGATATATTAAGATTTACCTCAAGCGACGGTAAAAGATTTACAGCCCATGCAACAAAGTCAATAACTTCAGGGTTAGTTACAAATTTATCTTTATTCATTAATCATTTCCTTCCATTCAAGATACAACAACACCATTGCCCACGTGTCTGTTTCGCAATAGCACAACAGCGCCTTTTTCAATTCTTCACGTTCATACTCACTCATTTGAGTAAACTGTAATCTTGCATAGGCGGTTAACGCTAAACCACCGTTGTTTAATTCATCCCCCTCTGATAGCAATTCAACATCATGATCTGTTATATCAGCAAACATTTTCGGTAAGTGTTTGTATGGGTCTTTTACTTTACCTTGTTCATCAAATTCAATCCAAACTTTTTCTTTAAAGTTCAAACTGTTAATTGACTCAGTGCCACCTTCACTACCATAAATGGGCTTACTGTATTTTTCTTGCAAATACTTAGAGCTATTTAAGATGGCTGGTAATACATATTTAATCGAATTTGAACCATTCGTTGCTGGGTCGTAATAATATTTTTTAACAAGGTCAAGCATATCCACCATACAACGGTCGCCATGCCAGTTTTTTTTACTACTCTTTGTTGAGCGAGTAATTGACTTGATAAACTCACAAAGTTCGTCTTTGTCTAACTCATTTGAATTATTTAATTGTCTATAAATCATATTCAAATATGAGTTCTCATGTGGTGAGTACATGAATATAGTGCCCTGATCGTTTTCAAGCTGTGCTTTTAAAGCACGAACAAATTCAAAGTTAGGAAACTCACCTTTTGCGGTATTTAAAAATTCACCCGCATGTTCAACTCGCCCATCAGCATGAGCTATATGATGCGAAAATTGAAATGCTATGCCCTCGTAGGGACTGATACCTTTATAAAATGGAATAGCTACCGCACTGGTTTCAAAATCAATGAAGTGTAACGGGTAAGTCCAACTAGCCATCACGTTACGCATACTGTCGGTATCAAAATAGATACTAGTGTCTTTGTTCTGTTCTTTCTCTACTTGCAGCCATTGGCGTTCTTTGGGTGCTAAAGCGGCATTTTTATTTTCTACTTCACCAATATGTTCAGGCTCAACATCAACAAGCTTGATTATGCCTTGTTCGATAAGTTTATCTGCACCTCTAAAGTTCCAAATATCTAGTACGGTCTTATCATTGAAATCAGCATCAGACCAATGAAGTTGTTCTTTCCAGCAGGATTTAAAACCACTTAGCTTGCCCTTTTGTTCATCACCCGTAGAGCATTGAAACTCACAGGTTTTGCATTTTTTACCGATAACAGGTGCTATTTTTTTATCTTCTTGATAATACTTAGCAAGTGCTGTGATGTTGTCTTTAAAAGAATAAGCTGGCATTCCTGTTTGTAGTTCTTTGCGATAAACAAGTTCAACAACTTTATCGACATTAAGTTTGGTAAGTAATTTATTGGTTAAATCTTCAGCATTAAGGCTTGATGATATCGTGACACCTTTTCGATTATGTTCATCTTTAGCCAATACAAACTTTTGATTAAGACCATCAGTTGCACAAATCGCTGACTTATCTACAAGCATTAGATAGCTGCTAACCGTTGATTTTGGAAAAGCACTTTTTAAAACATGTTTTTGAAACGCCACATCGAAAATATATGGTCGCCATTTAGATGAAACATTTCCCTTAGTATTAAGAAAGTCTTTATCTTTTTGGCTTGAGTATGATTTGGCCTTCACTTCAATTAATTCAAAGTGATTACCTTTTTTAACTAATACATCTACACGAATAAACAAGTTATTAAAACGAATAGCGGGTTCAAATATTACCACTTCATCAAGTGCTAGTAGCTCTAGTGTTTGCTTTTCGGCTTCATCATAATCAAGTGTGGTAATGTCAAAACCATTAGGGTAATACTGCTTAGCTAATTCACCAACCTGATGACCACCATCAGCAAGGGCTGCCAAAAATGGGTCATCAAGCATGGTATTGGGGTATTCTTTTTTACCTGTATAAAAAAGCTTAGTTGGGCATTCCGTTGCCATTTTGAAACGAGATTTAGTTAAGTAACGAGGTTTAGTCATTTGTACATCCATTTGTAGTTAACAGTTCAAGCATCATTATAATGATGGGTAAGTCATAACTTGCCTTACCCTGTATCATTATCTTCCCTCGTCTATTTCTTTAAGCTTTTTAAGGTTTCCTGTTTGCACATGATGGCTTTTTTTGATTATAGGAGTGCTGTCGTGTTTATCAGAATACAACTTAGATATGTTATCTGCCCTTCGTTTCATTTCTTCTCTTAAAAAATCAGGCTCAAGAACCTCCATCGAGTCTGCAAAAGTACTAAGAAAGTTAGCTATTGCAAAAGGGTCTGGTTGCCCTTTTTTAGATTCAGAAAAATGATCTGGAACTTGTATCTTTGCTTTTACTAAATATACCCCATTAATTGATGGAGTTGATTTAAGTTCATTACCAAACTTCACACTATCGAAATAATTTTTAACACCTAAATTAACAAGCGCTTCGAATTCATATTCTGTTTCAATATCATTAAAATTTACTGTCTTGAATTTATAATCTGCAGATTTTTTAACATTCATCAACCTTGAAACTTCATATGATTTAACTTCCCCTGAATCATGTATATAACAAAGAAGCACAACTTTATGGTTTGCATATTGAACACGTTGAGGTGATAAATGTACTCGTTCAATCCCTGAGTTAAGACTCGAATTATAATCAGCCTGTATAACAAACTCTTCCATTAATGCGTGGTAGGCTAAATTCCAATCTTTCGGGTTTCTTTCATCAATATCATAAGAAGGCCACACTTCCACACCTGAAGGAATAAATTTCATTTTCCCTGCGATTCCGCCAAGGACATCGAATTCATTATGGGCATTATTTAAATCATCTTTTAACGATGCCATAATTTCTGGAGGAAAAAATTCTCTTAAGTTTTCTTCAATAAAGCTAAAAACAACTGCTCTGGCAAAATAACCTTCTTTCGATACTCCTTCGCCATATAACTCTTCCTCTCTTACTTCATATGAGAACCAATAATAATAATTAGCTTTACCACGTTTTGTTTTTTCTTCTACTAATTTGCTCTTGTCAGTATTATGTACTTTACCTATAGTCTCTATCAGGTATCTGATTTCTCGTATTATAAATTTATTAAAGTCAGCTAACTCTGCGTGTTCTCTTTTTATAACAAAATCCGAGTGTTTAATAATCGCCGCTAATGTAATTTTATTAGACTCTCCGTCTTGGATTATTGTTTTTATAGCTTCATGGTAACAAGCATATGTTCTAGGCATTTTCATTTCCCTTTATTAACAAAGAACTAATAACCTGATTTTTATTAGTCTTTTTACTTAACAATTCATGTACTTTTGAATAAGTGATAATTGATAAAACAATTCCGATACCACTGCCTAATGCTGAACATAAGTAAGTCAGCATAAATTCATCGCTCATCACAAACACTTTTATATAAAGCATATTGGACAATGAAATGAACCAAGCTAAAGAAAAAGCCCCTATACAGTTTTTATCTCTAACCAATTGAGAGTTTATTCCAAGCATGTAAACCGTTAATAACGAACCAAAAAACACCGTAATATATTCCATCGCAACCTCAACAATAATGATTTATATGTTCATTGTAAACACCAGCTAAGACATCTTTTGTCTCACGATGGAGTTGAGCATGAAATTAGTGAGTCTCAGTGCTCACTTCCAAGAATGATACGAATTTGGTTATATCGTTGAGCACTAAACCAAGCTCATCTTTTTGGATGTCGTCTGCTTTATCAAATGAGGCTAAAGTTGCTTCTAAAAGGGCATTAGTAAGTTCTTGAGTGAGACACAATTCTCGCTCAGATAGTTGAGATAAAGACTGTTCGGTCAGTTTTTGAATTACTTCTTTGATTTCAGCAAATAGAGCCTTATCTTCCCACATATCAGGAGTAAGCCAAAGGCTTAGCATGTAAATGACCTTTGCATTCCCTGTATAATGAGTCACATCACTTTTCATATAAATGTCACCTTACTTCAACTTACTGTTGTTTTTATGTCGAGTAGTATCACGATTGGTCTTTTTATCCATATTTTTAGCAAAGGCTTCATCTAAGTTAATACCAAGCTGATTTGCTAAACACACGACAATAAACAGCACATCGGATAACTCGTCAGCAATGGCGGTTTTAATGCACTCTGGTTTTTCACCTTTCTTAAAGCTTTGTTCCCCATACTCACGACCTATTAAACGAGCTACTTCTCCCACTTCTTCAATTAGGTTTGATAAGTTAGTTAACTCGCTAAAGTAACGGACACCCAAGGTATTAATCCATTCATCAACTTCTTCCTGTACCACTGATAATGATGATTGCTTATCAATTGAGACTTGTGATGGCTTACAGTTCTCAGTGACTAGAATGTCATCTAGAGTTAATTCAGCATGCTGCTTTAAATAAATTTGATCTTCGTGCCCTGTTAGCAATTGTTCAAAACGATGTGCAAGGTATTCAAAGCACTGATTTGGAGAACCCTCACAATTAAATGTATCAACGACAACATCATCTTGATTAATCACTGATGCTTTATAAAGGCAATGCTGATGATTCATTGAAGATAGTGCTACTGGCTTCATAGTGCAGTTGGAAATGGCTAAAGTGTACTTGCCAGAAAAACTGTTAAGAACACCAGTAGTAGCCAGCAAAATATTAGCTTCTTTTTGGTACTCAGGTTTAATGCGGTGTATAAAGTAATCTTCAGATACTTGATTATTGACTGTATTCATAAGTGCCTTATTCGTAGTTATAAACTAATTTGAAATCATTATACTCACCACTAAGTCATTTTTTGTCTTAGCCTTCTAATTCCTCTATATCTCTCCAAACTAATTAACTCACGACAAATTAACGGCAATCTATTTTCTAACTCATATAGCCTTACTAAGTCGCCCCAATAACATATATCGTAATCAGTTTTTTTTTACCTGAAAAAGTTTCATTAATAAATTTATATAAATGGAACTTATATTCACTGTAAGAGCCAAGTGTCTTATATTCAGCAGGTAAACGAGACTTCAAGACAATGATATCTTTATTCAAATCAATCAAATTTACATATTTATGTTTATTATTAACTTTAAGATCTAAGTCAAATCTCAATTGGCTCAACCTTCTAGGTAAGTCATGTTTGATTTCGTAGCACTCAACTGCTGCCATCCATGTAAGGTATTCAAATCCCTCCTGTTTGCCTTCAGTTAGCTCTTGTTCTAACAAGTATTCCCCACTAAAGACATTCAGGTGCTGAACAATGACTTTGTATAAGTGCTTCTCATAATCTTCGGTACTGTTAATTTGCTTATCTTCGGCTCTAGCCTTAAAAAAACTCAGCATTTCTGCTCTCGCTACATCATTTGAAATTTGCATAGTGCTCACCTTTTTTTAGTAAATGAGTTTTTAAATACTGCTATTTGTAAACATTCAGAACATTGAATAAAAATGTGCTGAAAATAAGGTATGCGGAACAAAGTAAAGGATATAACTTAGCAAAACATGTGACGGTCTGTTTTGAATACTCAAAGCAAGTTTATGCATTTCAGCTTCTGATAACTCTTTCCAACTGTATACCTCTGCGATATCAAGTTCGCGTATCTCTTCGGCTCTGTCTTCCCACATTTCATACCACTCTTTCATGCTGAAATATAAAAAAGTCACAAAACTAATAATCACTCCTGATATTTCACTTTCTAATGGAGTTAATGCAAATATAATTAGCCCTATTACCAAGCAGCCATAGCAATAGAAAAAATTAGCAACCCAATGTAACATTGGCGCAAGCTGTAAGTTTGCCTGTGGTATTTTATTGCTACGTCTCTCCATTGCCCCTAGACGTTCCAACGCTTTAACTGTGTAAATTGTTTGAATAACTTTATTCATGCGACTCTCCTGCTTAACCATTAATAACAAATAATTCGATGTGATATGTGACAAATACATAAACATGTCGAATTGATGAGGTCATTATAAGAAGTAGTGGGACATATATTGTCTTAGGTACACAAGTTCATGCTTGGACACAAAAGTAGTGATAGGAAGGTATGAATAATATTCAAAAACACATAACTCAAACAGATATCTGCGGCAAGGATAAGATTACTGTGTGTCCATGAATTAATTAATGATCTAAAATTGTACTGTCAAAACCAATCAATACATTCCTCTAACGTTGCGTTTCGAGTTTCTTTAGAGCGTTTTTTTTGAACAGCTGGGTTAAGACCATCATTTAACAATTGTCGTAACTCTGGTATCTTCTCACCCGCTTGTTTCAATGAAATATCAGGATAACGTCCCGATGCAATACGAGATGGTTTATCATGGTAATGGTAACTATATTGAAAAGTAATGGTACAGAACTCCGAAACACGTACACTTAAACTATCACGGTCAGCTATATCGAAACGTTTGGATTGTTTTTTATTTAATAAAGATTTAATTTTGAATCACTTAGTGCCATTTTTATTACCTTGTAATTTTTATCATGGGTACACAAATGGGACACTTTTATTTATAACGGTAGAAAACACGATGATATCCAATGTTACACAACAACACATACAACAGAGTTAAATAGTTGATTTATATGAACAACAAAGAACGTAACGTTACACAGAGTGACACTATGAACCAGCCAACGATCCTCTGGCACGATTATGAAACCCTATTGAATTTAAAGGGCTAGAGACAAGCGTGATTATTTTGTGTACGCTTTGAGGTACACAATAAATTATTGATGCCGCATCTATCGTAAGATAAAGCACCTTTCAGGCTGAATCATCAAAGGGAATTAGCTTACACCAAAGCAAAAATCATCTATTCATTTAAAATTAATTTCTATATCATCAATAACAGCAGCAATATAGTACTTTTGGTCATGGCCATCTTTGTCTGAAGCTATGTCTATCTTTTTAACTAACTCTAAGGGTAGTGCCTTTCTAAGCTTTTTATTGATAGCTGAACGATTTTGTTGGACAAAGGCTCTTTCCATTGCACTTAAACCTTGTAGATCACCATCACGGAAATCTTCAGGCTCAATATTAAATGCTTTAAACACTCTAATGTCGGTACCTACCTTGCAGCATTCATTTAGAAACCCGAGAGAAGCATCGGTATTATCTTCGAATTTTCGATCAACAATAAGTCCATTATTATTTTTTTGTGTTAATTTAAGCAGCCATATATAAAATGAAAACTCTTTCGCTGTAAGCTTAATATCAACCCCTGAAACGGAAATTGTTTTGGCCTTCTGATATAGATCCAAAACTAATGACTTACTATGTGTAGAATTTATGGTCGCAACAGTTTGACTAAAGGATGCTTCTCCCATAGACGTTATCAATTGTGGATCTACCGATTGTCGCATTCTTACAAAAGGAATTTCGGCTAAAGTTATTTTAGCTTGGCTTGTATCTAACTTACATTTACCAAATTTACCTGTGATCCAATTAGTTGTTTTGGTCGGATAATAAAAATCTTTTACAAATTCAAATTCATCGTTTACAAATACATGACTTAAGGTGTCTTGCGGGCGACCTAACAATGACATGGCATAACCTAAATAAAATGCCATAGTTTTACGACCACCAGCAATAGATGCATGTATTGCTACCTCTTCTTGATTGGTTAATTCAAATACTTTATGGGTAATAAAATCAGCCATATAGGTTTGATCTTCAATTGTTTTGGCATCATCGATTGGATTACCATCTTCATCTTCAATAAGCCAAATATGTGATTCATCAAACTTGAAGTCCGGTAGGCCGTGTTCTTGTTGTAATCCAGCTAAATGTCCATTATCAAATAGGCCTTCCATCAACATTGCTTTGGTACTTGTTGTGGTAATAACAAACATTTCGTCTGGAAAAGTTTTTCCTTCGGTGTGAAGTGCGTATAAGGTTTCGGTTACAACTTGTGGGCTAGCGCCAGTGATTGCGAGTAAAATGTTTTTCATCAAGCATCCGTTTGATAATTTTGTATAACATACTACTGCATTTCATAAATAATTGTATCTATAAAGTTGTAATATTTTGATCTAATTCATTGTTTAAGTTATTTATTTTCGGGCTGACTTTTTAGCCTTTTTTTGCTTTTTACGATCAACATGTCCATGATTACGATTGACAGATACTATACTATTATCACGTAATAAAGCACGCCCATTGGGTGACTTGATAAACTGTAAAGCTTCTATACAGCCGTCTTTCGCTGACTCTCTGAGTAAATTTTTGATGCCATGTGGCGATTTTGCTTTTCCATTTTTACGTAACTTTCTCCAGATCAGCATTGCTAAATCAAACTGAATTTTAGCTTTACCTATAACCGTTTGATTGATACGTAATGCATTGGTTGACATCGTTAATGCTATTTCAATGTACTCATGCTGATCTTTTAGCAAATTAAATAAAATCTCTTCGTAATAT
Organism: Colwellia sp. BRX8-5; assembly: GCF_014077325.1. Taxonomy (NCBI): domain Bacteria; kingdom Pseudomonadati; phylum Pseudomonadota; class Gammaproteobacteria; order Alteromonadales; family Colwelliaceae; genus Colwellia; species Colwellia sp. BRX8-5. Next base: position 87,566 of record NZ_JACGVR010000009.1, on the reverse strand, counting down.
ATAAATTGCGGAATACCTTTATAGTTTTCAACCATCTTCTTTAAGCCAAACTCCGCATTTGGCTTTTTCCCCCAATACCCAAAATATGTGCAGTAACCTTCAAAATATGAAATTCCAGGAGAACGACGTGACTGTGCACTAATAAATGCGCTTCGGGCTTTCTTCTTTAAAAGCTCATTATCAACATCTAATTGCCACAGGAATAACTTGTATTCGAAATCTAAAGTGAATGATCTTATTTCAGAGGATTCAACTCCTATGTTTAACCAAAGTAAATATTTTCCAGGTTCTTTCTGATAATACTTTTCTTGTAATAATCGAATTGCTTGGTGGTGATGTTTATGACCTGCTTGCTCGATAAAATCACAACCTCGGTTATATTGGTTATGATTAATTAAATAAATACCAAACTGATACTTTGCCTCACCTTGATCATCATTTATCAATGCCTGCTTGAAACACCGATCAATAGTTTGACCATTAGGTAACGGAAGGTGATTGTCTTTATACACAAGAGCATACATCAACCATATATCAGGATGCCCCTGTTGATGAGCCTTATCTAGCCAGTAACATAAATCATGCTTTAGCATTTCCATTTGCTGTTTTCTTTTTTTGTTATTAAGCTCTTTTTGATGGGCTAAACTTATAATTGAGGCTAGAGTATGCTCTGCTAATGAAAATGTTGCCTCTTTATTTCCGTTCAGTGATGCATATACATGATCAGCCATTTCTTTTGGCATAGGCTCTTGCCAACTTACTTGAGGCTGATTTTGCTTATTTAACTTAAATGCCAAATATTGTGCAAGTTCAAATATATTTACCATTAAGTGTTTAAGTTTTACTCGACTTAAACTACTGCTACAACTCCATTGTCCAGTTATGTTCTGTGCAATATGAGCACTCCTATTCCCTTCTACGCGGATATGATGTAAATACTCCACAATATATGGTGGAACCTTATTGCTCGCTGAAATTTGTTTTATTTTATCTAATAAGTCACCCTTTACTGGTGGACGTAGTCCTAGTTTTTCTCCTACTTCGTGGCACCATAACTCAATAAACAAGCGTGCTTTTAACAAACAGCATCCATGATCATTTGAATAGAATTGATCGACCTCCTGACTTATTCTATATAACTCAGGATGGCTATTTTGCAAAAACTTGTAGTTATCGATTTGTTCAGTGGGTGTTGATAAGTATGATAATTGGTTCATATACGATCCTATTTAATTGTTATTAACTAGAACCACATCATATTGATATTACAATTTTTTTGACGATAACAAGCTTGTGAAGTATAGATTTTCGCTAAGGTATTGAAAATGCAAACCTACCATCTTTATCTCCCCCATTATTTAATTTAAAGAAAGTGGCTTTGTTTTGGTCATGCACCCACTCTGAATTACATGATCTGTCATTACATTGTCCTTTAAAATAATCACTAGACTTAACTATAAACGAGCGTTTATCTCCTACTTTTCCACAATAAGGGCAGTGACGTACAAAAGTGGCAATCGCGTTTTTTAATTTGATTTTTTCAACAAGTGCTTTATTAGCCTGTTTATTAATAACCTTGGTCTGTTCTTGGGTTAATGGCGTGTATATTGACCTATTATCAGATAATGCATGCTCTATAGGAGTTGGTAATTTACCTTGTAACGGCTCAATAAACACACCTAATAGCCATCTCCATAAACTTTTCACGATAAGTCTTGAAAGTGCTTCTTTAGCGTGAAGGTTTAAAGGTGATAACTCAACGATTGTATCGAAAATTTTCACTGCTCTGATTTGGGGAGAGATAATGAAAGTTTTATCATCATAAGCGCGTGGTAAATCACTTGCTTGTAATGGTTCTGCATTAACTATAATCCGCGCTATATGTTGGTGATTATGACTAAATTCGAAACACCCTTGTTGAGGTCTATCAAACCTAATGCTCAAGTTTGAATGAATATCAATACTTGTCATGTCGGTGTTTGTTTCCCACCCCATATCAGCGAAGATTTGTTTAATAATAGTAGATACGTAATGTGTATAATCTAGCTGTCTTTGCTGCTTCATAGCTAACATTTGTTGAGGGGTAAAACGGTTTTTTGATGACACTTTCGACCACGTTCGCCATATTGCAGCTAAACGACGGTAATTGTCATCATGAGCTAGAATATTAGTGGGTTTTAGCGCAATTCCTACCTGTAAATTTTGAGGTATTGAACGATACAGTACACCATTTTTCATATGAATTAGTTTAGCGCGATATTGCTGAACAATATCCATTTGTTCTTTACTTTTTTGTGCTAATTCGCGCACATCAGCAGCTTCATATGCGCGGCCCCAATCTTTTGTTATTTGAGTAATATAATGATGAATATTATTTTGTGCATCAAGCTCACCAAATTCTGCTATCACATCCAATATTTGTTGAATACGTGCTTGTGCGCTTGCTAAGTATCGAAGTAAGTTATCAATTAACCGGGCATATACTTTATTTTCATAAATAACTATTTCATCTTCACTCACTTGTCCTTTGAGTTTTTTAGGAATAATCCCTGTGAACGTACGTTGCTGCCAACACTCAGAATGAGCGACTAGATGTGCTTGATAGTTTGAGGCATAACGCTTTACACGGCTTGTTGCCATGATTTCAACATCATAACGCATGCTCATCCTGGGACGTTGGTTTATTGTTTGGAATACACCATTACTAAACCCTGACATAATGGCTTGGTCTAAATCGGTCGGCGCGATAAATTCAGCTACCTCTGGTGGTAATAAATGACTAAATTTTACAATTGAATTTTCTTCGTATTTGTCAATAATATGAGCTATCGCATCAAAGGTTATATTTAGTGCTTCTTCATTGTTTACTATATCTTTATCGGTTTGACTACGTTCATCTTGATTAAAAAATATGTCAGTATCATCCTGATGATACGCTCCACTGCCATCATCAAATAGAATGATTTGTTGTGCGCCATCCTTCAGGGCATAAAGCCCTGAAGGTAGTGTCATGTTTTTATCAAATGGTATTAACTCGCCACTTAGGCGTGAAAATAGCTGCATTAAAAAACACCTTCTGCTTTAATCTCGGTTTCAGTCATTAATATGTGTGAAGATTCATCACAGTCATTACCCAGCAGGGTTTCTAAAGCTTTAAGTAACTTGTCCAATTTTGTTTGAGATATATCAAAACGATCCAACACCTTGCCTTTACGTAGTACACGAGTGATAAGAAGATGTTCAAGTGCTTTAATCGCTTCACCACCACATTCGATATAAACAGAAATAAACCGTAGAGCTTGAGTTTCAAATCGATTGCCCCAACCTATGCCAAAATCATTTTCTAATACCTTAGTAAAGTCTGATTCTTTGAGTTTAATTAGTAATTTGTTGACTTCATCTTTATGCTGTGACAAAGCTTCGTCAAAGAGAGTTCTAACCGATTGAATATCAATAGTCGCTTTAGCCACTTTATTGGGTTGCCAATTTTCAGGTTTATCTTGACGTTTAAGTTCCATCATAAATGAACGATCATGAGTCTTGTCAGCAAATTCAAACGTAGTTTCGTCATGATTAGCTGTCCCCATAAACCACGTATTACTTGCCAGTGGTATTTTGCGATCTTCGAAAAAGTATTTAGGTGGACTAGCAACACTTGAGTCCATCAATACTATATTTCGTTCTCCATCACGCATTTCTATGGCGGATAGAAACTCCGCAAAGTATTGTTCAGGGCGAGAAAGGTTCATTTCATCAAGTAAAATTATATTAAACCGACTTTTGTAACTCGGTGTATGAGCTCGATAAAGTCCTTGTAAGCATTCTTTTTCATAATAGCGCTTTTCAAAGGCATTGTAGTGCCCTAGTAAATCATCTCTGTCGCGCCAACCAGCTTGTACTGGAACTGTTGTCACATGTCCTCCAACGGCTTTAGCAAAGGCCTTTACCAAACTGGTTTTACCGGTACCGGATATCCCCTCAAAAACATGCAATTGACTCATGGCAAGGCCAGCTACAAACTTACGAAGATCATTAATGTCGTAATAAAGCGTTACACCTTTTTCAGCGTTAGCAATGCGATCCTGTAGTTCATTAGTAAATTCACTCAAAGATGAGATACCTGTTACCGCTAAAGGCTCTGCAAACTTTCTATCCATTTTGGTGAGTTCACTAAAGACTTGCTGTGACTGTTGCTTGTCGATGAGATCATCTAAGGTTGCTTTAAGGCTATCGATGGATACTTTTAGTGTTTTATTATGCAGTTCCAACACTGTATTTTGTGATTGTAATTCCTGTTTTTCACGGATACTGAGCTGATTTTTTCGTGCTTTTGCTTGCGCCTCATCTAAGTCTTGACGCATATTGTCTAGCGTTTCAGTTTTCTCTTCGGCTATTTCTTTGAAATATTCAAGTTCGTCTTCAAGATCGGTTTCACTGCGCCCTTTAAGTTTTGAACGAGCTTCTTTTAATTCTTGTTCAACGTTATCAAGGTGTTCTAATACATCGCTAGGATTAGAGAATTCACGCATCTTAGCTTCACGTTCTAGATCAGAAAAATCCAATATTTTTTGTTGTAGCTGTTTAACTTTATCGGAATCTCGTTGACGAGATAATTCTAGAGATTCGATTTTATTTGTTAATGTCTGCTGTTCAAATTGAAATTCATTAGTTAAATCAGCACGTAATGCCTGCGCTGTTAATTTTTGTTGACTTAGCTGTTCATTAAATTGATGTTTAGCGGTGCTTAATTCTATTTGATCTCCTTTTAACTCTTGCGCTAGCTTCTCAAAAGAACGTCTTTCAGTGTTTAAATGTTCAACTTCATTAGATAACTTAGATTGCAGTTGAGATTCAAACTCTGTTGCTTGTTGGCGCTGATGGATAATTAAGTCAACGTCATTTTTAATTTTCTGCTGTTCTAACGCACTTATATCTTGTTGTAGTTCGTGAAAGCTATGTTTCATTGTGGCAAGTGATTCTTGGCGCTCACGCACAAATCCAGCTTGTGCATTGGCTTCGCGCTCTATAAGTTGCGCTTCAATGTTGGCACATTCACCTTCGCGATGTAGCAGCGACGTTGACTTTCTCTCTATGGACTGGCGTGATCTCGTTAACGCCTTATCTTCTTGCACAACTTGCTGTTTACGCGTTTCAAGCGCAGTAACGTCCTTTTCAAGCTCTTGCTTTTGACTGATTAATTCCGCTTGGTTCTTTTCATTTTCGGTAATCGATTTGTTAAGCGTTGTTATAAGTTCTGATAGTTGAATATCTTGTTCTGCATTAAGCTTACTTTCAAGATCAGGATCTAATGCTATACCGGCTTTACTAAACAAATCCTTTAAAATACCAATTTGCTTTACTGGCTTACTTTGTACTACTGGTATGCTTACTTTATTTTTAGCTTTGCTTTTGTTTCTAGCCATTGTTCTCTATTCCATTAAATAATTTGGTTAAAAAGGTGTCAATCAAATCTACAGCATTATCAACTGTTGTTATTGATACCTTAGGTGGATTCTTGTGCGCGCAACCATCACGTAAAAACGTTAATGCGTAAAAGCGCTTAAAATATGTTTGATCATCCAGCAGAAATTTTAGTGGATGCTGATGATGATTAGTCATCGATATAAAAATTGCGACCAACTGCGCTCTAAGTGAACTGTTTGTACCTATTGCTGCACTATATATTTTTGATGGCTGAACCTTAGTCGCTTCGTTTAGCATGTTGCCTGACATCGCTGTCGCTTCTGCTATCAAATGTTTAATGATCTCAGTGCCATTTTTAGTCTGTGGTTTGGGTAACTTGTAAGGATTATCTAACACATAATCTTTCAAAATTTGCGTACAAACAACTTCAAGAATCTGACCACAACTAACAATTAATTTTGATTTTGAGCTGTTATGAGGCGATTTTTCATGAGAAATTCTTTCATGGACTTCAAGCATTTCAAAAAGAGCATCAGTTAATCCTGGTATTTTTTTTGCGTTAGGATATTTAACTAACACTGTAAAGTTAGCTTTTTCTGCAAAATTTAAACAAGCTTCTTCATAATCCATTTTCTCATTACCTACATCAAGTGCTGCAAGTGCAAATTGGCCTAACGCTTTATTGGACTTACATCCTTGTTGAAATAATTCTTTCATCCATTTAGCTTTAGTTGAAACGCCAAATGGATCATATAACGTCCATTCAAAGCTAGTTTGAGTATCACCCCAAACGGTTAAATAAGCGGGTGTTACACCTTGCGGTGCGAGCGTTAGTCGGTCAACTTTAGACTGCGGAGGCTGCCATTCATCGTTCTCACGGGTATTTTTGGCAATATAAATAGCCTCTTGAAAATCAATCGCAATTGATTCTAAGTCTTCTTCATTTGGTGGCATTGCTTCAATTTTTCTTGAAGCAATGACAAAAGGTGCTGACACAGAATTACTCGCTCGCTTAAATTTAAATTTAGGTCTGCCCGAGTTGTTTTTTGAATATATTTCTTCAAGATTAAAACACACTCTTGGTAACCATTGTTGGGTAATTGCGCACTGGAATACATAGGCCGTGGTTAAACTATCATTTACCTCGTTATCAAGTATTTTAGTACCGCTTTCTGTCACTTGCCCACTTTCAGTTAACCAACCATTAGGTAAAAGCTGCGCGGTGATAATATAGCTCACCATGTCAGTTTCTAGCCCTAGCCAGTTAGCTATGTCTTCATTTTTTAAATTACGTTTCTCTGAAACATTAAACAGTTGTAAAATTGTTTTTTCAAATATGTTTAGCTCTCTTCCTTTTGGATTATTGGTATACACCTGCCACATATTCACTGGCCATAACAACGACTTGGCATCATAGTCTGGCTGCTTTGTTTGTAAAAGATAAGTATCAGCGAACACAGCCATGCTCTCCTTGACATAATTGATAAAATGCATTGAAACCTGGCAACACTTGTTGCTTTGTTCCATCTTCAAATTCGATTGTTTTCGCTAACTCAGGATTGGCTAGTGATTGGTCGCCGACAACAATTAATAACCGCTTTTGCCTACTCATAGCGACATTGATGCGATTAATAATTCTTAAAAAACCAAGCTGTTTATTAATATCTTCACTATTAAATGAAGTACCTGAACGCCAAGATCTCACTGTAGACAGTAAAACGACATCAAATTCTTTCCCTTGAAAAGCATCCACTGAACCAACACGAAAGCGTTCATCACCATTAGGTAGCTGGTCATAACCTGTAGCAGGTTCATATTCGCCGAAAGTATTTTTCATTATTCCTTTATCTACCATAAGGTCTTGTATCCGATCACGCTGTGCTGAATAAAAGGTAATAATTCCCACTGACAAATCAGGACGTTCTTTTAGAATTTTAGCGGCTTCTTCTGCAACTATAACAGCTTCACATTGACGATATTTTGAACCATTCAAGTCGTTCATTTTCCCCGCTTTTTCCCCAACATCTAACCAAGCCGCTAATTTCCCTTCGTAATTAGGCACATCTAACGGAAAGTCCTTTGCTTTAAGGCCAGGTTTAACTGGTGTTAAACCTGCCGATTCATAAAATTCTTTACTGTGGAATTCACCAAGCACCGGATGCATTCGAAACTGAGTATCTAGCATCACAACTCGCTTTGGCCCACCCTCGTTCTCAAATTTTGTTAAATCATGATATAGCCGCTCAAATAAACTTTGCTTGAGTAATTCATGATCGACGATTTCTATTTCATTTTTGTCTTGCAGTTCTTTCTCAACTTGAGGTTCAAGCATATGTGGTAATTGCTTATGGTCGCCCACCAGCACTATGCGCGTTCTTGCCATTGCCATGGGTATCATTAGATCAAGTGGATTAGCACGCGCTGCCTCGTCAACGATCACGGAATCAAACTTGATATTTTCACTTTGTTCAACTGATTTAAGTGATACCATTTTGTCGCCAGCAGCTTGCTGACAAGTTGCACCGAGTACCGTAACGTATTCTGCAATTGATCGTTCAACTACGGCTGGTTGATTGCGTAATGTATCTATATATTGCTGGCGAAAATATAGTTTCCCTAACGTAGGGTTGGTAGTGATTGTCAGCTCTAGGTCTTCTTGTAACAGTTCTAAATTATCAATCTCTTTTGCTGTCACATAACGTGCACCTAGTATCACATAAGGTAATTTCAAACCTTCTAGTAAACCTTGTTTAACTGATTCGTATTGTGAGGAACTAGCACCATCATTTATTAGCGCTTTTATTTTTTGGGCGTACTTTTGGGTTTCTTCTAATGACTCTAAGGTGTGTAACAAGCTCTTCGCTCGTAACAAGCCATCATCATTAAATGCGATATCTGTTGTTCTTACCCCTCTAACCGTACGATATAGTAATGTTCTTTGTTCTTTAGATAGATTAAGACAAGGTAAGCTTGAAAACCTTTCAGTTAAAGCGTCAACACTGTCTAGAATTGATGCTTTGATATTAAAGCCATAATCAATTTGCCACTCATTAAGTTTTTTTCTTAACGATGATAACAAGAATTTAAGGTCGCTAGGATTAGTGGCAAGACGAATTGATAATACGAGTTCATTGATTGACTCAAATAATTTATATTCTGAAAACTGTTGTAATTCATTGCTAATATCAGGACTTAACCTATCAATACGCTGCTGGGTCCACTGTGATATTCCCGAACCAGAGTTTCTATTTTTTTCGCGTCTGCCAACTTTTAATGCTGGCAACCCAAAGACACCCGACCTGTCGACAACGTTAGTGACAGCATCATGCTGATAGCTACTGAGTAGTATTTGATGTTGAATCGGCGAACCAAATTTATCTCCTTCTTCAGCTATACGTTGTTGTAATGCAGAGATAACTTGTGTTTTACCCGTTCCTGGTGGGCCGATAATTAAAGCAATATCCGGTGTGTTTAACGCTATCTTTAGTGCTTTCTCTTGTTGCCTAGTAGGATCACTCTTAAAACGCGCTTTAGCTTTTTTTGATAATGGCTTAATACGTTTAGGTCTTTGCTGTGGAGGTTGTAATCCTTCGAAAATATGTTTAATTTGTGGCAATGGATTATTGCCTTGGCGGAGTGAATTAAACGCTGACATTTTACGTTCTTGTGCTGTTTTAATACCATTAAGAGATATGAAGATAGCCCCCTTACTCGGTGCCCTTTCTTTGAGAGTTCCTTCTAACACGCCATTAGTAAATTTCAATTCCTTTAACCAATTAGGCTTTCCACCATGTTTCGCTGGTAAATCTAACGACTGATCAACTTCAGTTAAATAGTCTGGTGCAACGTCCGCTACCTGTAATTCTAAGTTCTCGATGTTAAATCGTTCACCTAAATTTTCTAATTCAGCTTTATATTTATTGAGAAAATTCTTAATTGGGACTTCGCCTAAAATAAAACGAAATCTAATTTTTTCATTGGAAATAGATTTACACTCAGTATAAGATAAAAATCCAGCGGATTTGGCTATACGAGACGCTTGTTGCCAATGAGTTTCTGAATACTTAAGCCATAATTGAAAGTAGCTACCATGTTCTTTGGTATGCTGATCAAGCATCAATTGCTGCGTTGGCTCATTAATTCCGTGATTTGAGCTATATTCGACTAACTGGTGTTCACCACAAAACATAGTTAATTTTTCGGTGGGCCTATTTAATGGTATTATGGTGTTGATGTACCACGATTTATCATTCTTAATAATGTTAGCAGCATATTTTTCACCAATAATTTTAAAACTATCTCCTAGCGCCGTTGCATGAAACTCGCATAACATGGCATTTTGTTGTTGATAATTAAAATAGAACGTCTGCTCAAACCACTGTTGTGTTGCCGAAAAGGTAAGTTCGACTCCAGACTCTTTTGCTATGGCGCTAATTGAAGAGGAGTCAAGATTGATTGTCACTTTTTCAGGGCATAGGTTACGCAAGTACATAAACTTTACGGCAACTGCAGAAGCGTTTTTATAACAAATAACGGCAAGCACAACTTGAGGGTCATTGTTATTCACAGCCCTAGCTAATGACAAGTTTGAAAATGTCACTTCTTCAAAATAATCACCTTGTTTAAGGTAAAATAAATCATTCTCTTCGAATATCTCTACGCTCTCGCCTACAAGCCAATTTAATGCAGTTTCTGATGGATTTTCTAATGATAATTCGACAACATCCGATTCTAGTAACTTTGATTCTAATAATCTCATCATTTACCTCACACAAAACGCCAGCGATAACTTTGCATCAACTGAAGATGTGCATCATCTTCTATTGCACTAGGCTGCCATGCTGAAAAATAATAAGGATTCTTTGTCGTACTGTTGCTTAAAGCAATTCTTTTTTCTCGGGTGAACTCTAAATCAGAGTCACCTTTATGAATCAGAACTGTCGCATTATTAATGGGTTGTAAATGAAGCTTATTCTCTTTCCAGTTAATGTTGAGCAAAGAATCGGCTTGGTTCCATAGTTCAGTGCCATATGGCGCTGAACTAAAACTCAGAGTCCCATCTTTGTTAATGATGCGATGATTATTTAGTGAGTGAAATTGAGTGTTGCCATCTTCTTCTTCCACAATAACCTGCTCAAAAACAATAAAGCTACCAGATTCAGCTTCTTGAACGCAAAATGGGCAGCTTTGAGGTTTCTTACTCGTATCATAGAAAAATTGATGACGGCAATGTTGGCAATCCAAAGTTTGGTCGGTTGCTCGTTGCAGAACACTTCGCCATTCAGTCAAAGATGGTCGCAATAATGGGTTTTGTTTACCGTCTTCAAAACAACGTTTAAAAAGCTCAACCATCTGAGCATTCGCAACCATACTTAACGGAATGCCACCAACTGACTCATTAGAGTCATCACTAGAATCGTATATCCAAGGTAATTGTCCTTCAAAAGCTTGTTGCTCAACAATTTCAGGCTCACCATCTTCAACATACAAACCTTTATAAGGATGTTGATGCGTCAATAACTCAAATGCGATGACCGCAAACGACCATGCATCTGTTAGGCAATTAATGTTTTGTTCATTTCTAACCACTTCAGGTGCACCATAACCGGGTGTAAAAAGGTGAGTAGAACCTTCACGTTCATTAAAGCAAATATTGTCACAATCAATAAACCACACTTGTGAATGTGCTACGTTCTTCGACACAAAAATATTCTCAGGAGATAAATCTCCGTAAGCATAACCTCTTGAATGAAGCTCTGATAAAGTTGATGCTATCTCTAATAGCAGCTTAATACGTCTACTAATACTGCCTGTATTTAAATACTGCTCAGTACTTTCATTATCTTGAAGATCATTAAAGCTTTGCTCTAATACATCTTGTAATGAAATGAGACCATCCATTAATTCCATTACATAACCATGTTTTGGCTGGGTAATGGCAATTTTTGGCAATGCCAAATTTAAATCACTAATATTTTGCTGACTAATCCATTGTATTTGTTTTATAGCTTTATCAATTTTAGCTTTGTCTTTAGTGTTAATAATTTTAACTAAAGTGCCAGGGCGATCTGTACTGCACACCATTCCCTGTCCGCCTTCACCAACTTTACCTGTCAGTACATATTCATTGCCCTGACTGTCATAAACAATTTTCTTTCTACTTTTTGTCATTTAAAATTACCATAGCTAAACTTTTATCATCCGTGTGAAAAGGGGTTGGCCAGCTTACAAACATATCTTTTAAATGCTTCTTTACTCGCCTAGGTGACTTATTAGAGGAATAGGTTGCCAGTGCTTCAGTAAATTCGCAGTGCTCAGTAATGTCTTCACTAATACCATCTGTCATCAACAATATCGCCTTATCTTGCGTCGATAAGGCTCCATGACCAGCAGTCCAATCGCCATATTGCTTCGATAAGCCCAACCCTGTAGTTAAATTAGAAAATTCATCAATTGATGTTTTGGTATAGTTTGTTTTTGTAGTACAAATCACCCCATCACCTAATTGAAAAAACCTGAAACGTCCTTGATGATCTCCCCAAGCAATGAGTACAGTGGTAACAGCATCATTTGGTTTTATTGCACGCTGTTTCAGTGTATTAAGCCAATGCTGATAAAATTCAGCGATCACTGTTTTAGAAGGAGCATCAAAATCAGACTTTTTAAGCACTGCTTTAATCGATTGGATTGCGATAATGGAGCCAATATCTGCATGAATTCTCGACCCCATGCCATCACAAACTACGATTGCCCAATATTTATCACTAATGAAATGGCCAATCGCATCTTGGTTCGGTAAATTATCACTAATATGCCCAGGACCAATAACAGAAGTTGAAATAAGCTTTAGCATTGCTTAGAAGTCTAAATCGAAATCATCTTCAACAAGTTCGCCTTCTGCAACTTCAGCAAAATCGAGTTTCATTGGCTCGTTAGGCGCCTGACTTTTTGAGTGATTAGATACACTCATAGTCACTGCACGAAAAAAACGATGGATATCACTAGCATTTTTGGCATAAAAGAGAGGAGCTTCTATGTCATTATTAAAATCACCTAACACACTATCATCAGCATCAGCGCCAATAGATAAGGCTAAACGGGTTGCTTTTTTTGCTCTATCACTATTTATTAGTTCATTGAATGCTGAACTATAATTATCGGTTGGATGTCCATCAGACAATAAAATAATCACAGGGCGATATGATCTTGATGGAAGTATCTCTTTATTTTCAATTAATTCTTTTGCTAATAAACACGCTTTACCAAGCGGGGTTCCCCCAGTGGCTTGTAACTCTTCAAGTTGCTCTATTTGATGTGCCGGGGTTAGATTCAAATGAACTTCAGCTTGGCCACCAAAAGTAATAACAGCAACATTAATCTCAGCCCTGCTTCTACTTCCTTGGGCGAAGCTTTTGATCATATCTTTTAAAGATTGATTAAGAGAATTTATTTTTCCATCGATAGACATGCTGCCGCTGGTGTCAGCTAAAATTATTACAGGAAGTGCGCGGGGTTTATTTGCTACAAATTTTTTTAGGGTCATAATTATTCCGTTATTTGGTATGATTTGGATTAACTGCATGATGAGCTATTATTCTCAGCATGAAGACTTCACAAGCTTAAGAAGTGTGAGTCATTTACATGCAAAGAAGTAATAATCAATTTAACTGAAGTGAAACATATGATGAGTTATATTCTTTTGATATCCATATTAGTTAATACATCCTATTTACTACTTTACTATCCCCTAAAACGATACTAATTACCATTATTTTAAATCAACCTTTCCCTATATATTACAGAAAGATACCTGATTTATTACCTCTACTACCTGTAATCGCAACTTAAAAACAACGAAATGGTAAAACAACACATTATCTTCGCTATTTTAAAACAAAGGCCAAGTTACCTTTTAGCCAACCTCTCTACTGCAGGTATATCAAAAATACTAGCCCATTGGTCACCTTTTACCGATTTTATCTCTGCCTTACGCGCCTTGCGTTGCTCATTCGTTACACCAAATACAGACAAGTGAGCATCATCCATTAACTGAATCGCTTCAGCTCTAGTGATAACCTGTAAAAATTCACCGGCATTAATAAAGCCCTGCACTCTGTGCTTAAGTTCAGTATCAAGTTTGTTTTTGTGTAATAGCTGAAAGTAATCCATTAACTGGCGAGAGCATTCACGCTTAAAGTCTTCTTTATTAATATTTTTTTGCTTCGTGCTTTCTTGATTAACGCTTTCATTATGCAAAATATAAAATCCTTATCCGGTAATTAAGTAGCCTTCATGAAATAAAGCGGCAACAACATTCATTTGGCTATTATGGGCTTTAGGCTCAGCGTTACTAATTACCTTACCCCATAATTCTTTTGTGGTTAGCTTAGGGGTATTTTTTAGCAACTCAGCGGCATCGTTTGCATAAGCTTTATTAGCCTTAGAGCTGGTATAATTTCCAGATTTAACACCTTTAACTTTACCTTCTTCACATAAGCCTAAAAATGAGGAACGCGGACACCCTTTCTTTCTTGAACTTAACTGAGTTGGAAATACAAATGCAGCAGCTTCATCCCATGCGTTACTGGGGGCAATTTCTTTCATGCTGTTAAGTTTATTAACAGCGTTTAAAGCAACTAACCCGTATTTACCATAATTAGACATATTTACTCCATTTAAATCTAATAAATAATGATGACCTCAAAACTATAAGGTATATTTTCATTGTCCAAACGATAGCATGTTAACTTTAAAAGTAATACTCAACAGATTAACTAAACCATTAACTTATAATGACTTTTAAAAGATTCCAAAGGAATGAAAGTGGCAATTTTTGATAACGACGACAGGTCATACTTAACGTTGGTTAATAACTTTCCCCAAAGCTTTGTGGCAAATGTATTACGGGCACTAAACTCTAATTACGTTGCAATTCATAAAACTACCTGTATTACCATAAACGGCACTAAAAAAGACTATACTGAAAATAGCTTTACCAGAAATGACTATATAAAGATTGCCACTCATAATTACCATGAATAATTAGAGTGGGCACAAACTAACAGAATAAAAAGTGAGCCAATTAAAAACTGTGGTATTTGTAAACCACAGTCTAATATCTAAATACCATGACAAATAACGATCTAAATTGCACCTGGCTAACCAGTAAAAAAACACAAAAACTACTGAATATTTCTGGCTGTGAGTTAATGCACCTTAGAGAAAACGGTAAACTAACGTTTAGAAAGCAAGTTAATGCCTTTTTTTATCAAATAGATCAAAGTCAAATTGAGCAGAATCTAATAGACATGAACCAAGGTAAATAGCCTACTAATGAAATTTGTTGAATACCGCGAGCAAGTTAAATCACTACAGCACGGAAAAAAGTTACCCACTGCTATTTACCTGCACCGCTCTGCAATTGAATCAGTATTATCAGACACATTGCTAAGTTATATTTTAGACACCATCAATAAACTGAACATTACCGAGCAGTGGAACTTACTAAAGTTATACAAACGTGATTTTAAAATAACCCTGCTCAACTATCCCGACTTTGATACATACGCCTACCCTGCACTCCATATAAGCATAACAATTGACTTAGAAGAGCAAACACAGCGGAAAGCTAACTACCATAAATCAGATAACCCACCTATATTGCATCGTAAAGAGACTTTTGTTTTAGCAAACTATCCATTAATAGAATCCTTCCAAGCAATTACCGCTGAAGGTGAAGCAATTGAACTATACAAAAACACCAAAAAAATAGGTTTTAAGCAACAATGGCAAAAGCTTATCAACCGTAAAGGTTACCAACTAAATACCGAAGGCAGACTCAAACCTCTGGCAACAGTTTCCTCTTCCACTGATGAGAAAGAGCAAATAGATAATATTGAGCCCAATATATAAAGATTGCCACTCATCATTACCATGAATAATTAGAATGGGCACAAACTAACAGCGAATTAAAAACTGTGGTAAGTGTAAGTGGAAAGTTAACATTTAAAAAACAAGGTAATGCTTTCTATTACCGAATAGTGCAGAGTGATTCAAACAAAACCTTTTAGTAATAAAAAGGCTAAGTTCGAATGCTTGCTTTTTTTTTATTATTGAAGTCATACTGTTGGTTGATGATGAAAACGGTAAATTCGACCTCTTTCATTTACTGTAGCTAACTCTTTTATTGCATCATGATCAGATAGTTTATATTGCTCTCTTAATACTTGATACAAGTGATAAAAATCAGTAACAAGATCATTAGCAAAAATACCTGGGTCATCAGACCCAAGAGAGACTAGGGCTTTTATTCCACTATTTTCATGTCGTATATCTAGCCCCATCCAACGGAAAATATGATGTTCTTTCATTTCCTTATACTGACTAATTCTTACATTACTTGTTGGTAAAGATTCGATGATAATTTTTTTAGTGCTCAATTTCTGTAAAAGCATATCTTGTAATTCAACACTCGCTTCATTAGGTAAGTAATCCCTTTCCACACTAATAATTTCATTGCTCCGTGTGCGTAAATCTTTATTTGTAAGCCAGCTAGCATAAAGTTTAAGTACTTTTTCATGAGTTTTATGGATAATTTTCTCAATATGCTTAGCTTCCTCCTGCCACTTAGGGCTGATTAAGCCCAACATTCTCCATTGAAACTTACTTTTATTTACAAATTTACCAGGGAAGTCATCGATTAGTTTTATTGCTTGTAAGAAATACTCAGGCCAAGCATCACGCAACGATAAAACAGCATAACTCTGCTCTATATCTAAAAAAATATCGTCGTTGAAAATATAATTTGATTGCTCAATAGCATCTTGCCGTGCTTTTTCTGAAACTTTTTGATATTTACTACTGGTACTAAAATACTTCCAAATAAAAAGTAAATCTAGCAACCAATCTTCTCTGGTGACACGTAAATGATGAGGCATATGCTGTGCCCATATATCAGGCCAAATACCTATCGCAGTGCAATGCCCTAAACGATCACCTGTTTGGAGAGGCAAAAAGCGCACAGCATCATCAATCGCACGTATTCCTGATAGTAAGTGAACAAAATCTTCACCTACATGAAAAGTAGAATGGTGTATACCTGATTGTTTACATACCCTGAAAATTGGAGCAAATACTTCAGGGGGGGTATGTAATTCATTTGCAGCGCCATCAACGCCTCTCAACCAGTGAATCAACAATGGGTAATCATCACAACATTTTATTAAAATATCACAACGGTCACGAAGGTCCTGACGTAATTCTGAAAACCTGAAATAACTTTTATTTAATTGATTCTCTTTTAATTTTATAAAATGAACAACTAAAGCAAGTTTAAACTTATCATTATTAATCTCATTTTTATCTAAATCGATTAATAAGTCTGTCAACGATAAGTTTTTACTCTTTTTTAGACCTAAGTATTCATGATAACCAGATAAAATATCTTTCAATAAACTTGTTAACTTTACGTAAGTCTTTTTTGGAGCAAATCGTCCCTCAAAAAAACCGACTTGAGATTTTTTATTGTTACCATGTATCACTTTGAAGCGTTTTAAAAAACACTGTTCTTCATTTTCACGTAAGTCTGTAAATGTAAATTTTTGAAAAAAATCAAAACCAAACTGATCTTCCCGTTGTACCATCAGTTCACAGTATTGGTTCATCAATAATAAATACAACCAAAATACTCTTTGAATCGGATGGTCAGTCCTTTCATCTATTAAGGCTTGTATCACTTTACTTTGAAATATAACTTCATCTGCTATTGATAATTTTTTGTGCTGAGTCCTTTGTAATTCCACAATTTCATCTACAGTATTGCAAGTTTTTAAGCTTTCCGGAAATCCTTTACCACGCGCATAACAACTCAAAATTTCCCGTAAACCGATGGCAAGGCTAAGACGTTTTTTTAATACTAAAGGGTCTAGCGTAGGATCAATTTGACGAACTAACTCCCTTGCTTGCTGATGTATATTGTAACTATTACTAAACTCAATGATTTCTAGCTTAGGAGAATGTAATGCCCTTAACCAGCATTGCTCTGCACTCGTAGAACCATTCAAATGGATATGTGTTTCATTTAATTGTTCACGCAATATATAATCAGCTACATCAGGCTGATACGGATGTACTAAAACAGAATGACCTATGCTTGCGTATATCATTTCTGTTAATTTATCATCACTTAAGTTCTGCTTTGCAAGTAAATAAGAAATCACTGGTAAGCCAGACATTCGAGATAATATACCTTGCCACTCGTTAAAGTGCTCTATTTTGACCTCTACTTTATTAACTCTTACTTGTAAAAGCTGACTAGATAAATGATCTAATGCCTCAATACAAAACCCTGATTTTTGTTGCTGAATAATTGATTGCCAACGCTTTGAAAAAACATGGTCAGGTAATAATGTTTGAGATTTCCTAAATGTATAATAAACAAGTTCATTGTAGGTTTGCGCTGAAATTAGTTCATCAAATGGCCGATTTAAAAAATCGGCCAAAATCTCATTAGAAGATAATATATAAGGTTCTATATAAGGGAGTTGACTCATTATTTAGAAGCCGTATTTTCTTCTATAACAGAACTTGCTTCAACTACATCTTGTACATCTGTTTTGTAGATAGGGTCTGTATTTTTGCCTTTTTTCACATCAGCTACATATGATTTATACAGGGTCTGAAAGCCGTATTCATCCTGCACTTTATTAATAGCATCATCCATAACGTTCTCTTCTTTTACATTTAAAGCTTTCTGTTTTACTGATGTTTTTGTTTTTTCTACCTCTGCTAGTTTATTTTTTTCTTCTAATATTTCCGCTACTTCTTCTACCACAGGCTTAAATTTAGGGTTAAAACTTGAAGACATACTGATAAAAAAGTAATTTATTCTTCGGTTATATCGGATTTCATCTACGATATCGTAGCAACTATTCTTTGCAAAAATAAATGGAATAATTAAAGGACAAGTTGCTAGTGAAACAAATATAGGGTATCGAATACTAAGTGCTTCAAGGTTTCTATCAAGAAGGTTATTATCTATTATCTTCTTAATTTTATTAGAAAATTCTTTACTTGAAGTTACAGAGTTAGTTAAAGAGCCAAGGTCGTTAAATAGTGAATTTTCTTTCTCGTTTTTATGGTACTTATCTTCTTCAAATAATACGGCATTTAATAAAGCAATAACTTTGTAACGCATAATTAGTGCTGCATTACCATTAGCTTTAGTTACATTGCCGGCTTTATCTTTAGCAAGCCTACTACGGTGCTGACGCGCTATTTCTGCTAAATTAGAATTAAGTCGTTCCCATATTTTTCCAATAAGTAAAGCTGATGGGGTTGTTTTGTCATTTAAATTACCTAGGTTTTTATGCCAAGCACTAAACCACTCCTTAATATCGTCAGTTATTGAAGCGTCCTCTACAAGTTTATTCTTTTCATCATCTTCTGCTTCATCTTCTTCATCTTCCGTTGTATCAGGTAGTACATCTCCACTCCAGGTAGGAATAGATGCGGTTTTAACTGTCATAGGTTTAATGAAGTGTTTCACGTCAAAATCATCAGAATCATTTACAACATTCATCAGTTCATCTATAGCTGATATCAAACTAAATATCGAAAAGAAATTACACTTCTTTGTTGATACTGATTCACTACTTGAAGATGCGGCAGATAAATAGGCAAGATTAGTTTCATTTTGTTTGTACTTAAAAACAGCATAACCATCCTCACTAGATTTCACATTATATAAATAATGGCTTCTCGCATTTTTGTTAAGTTGTAACACACCTGGATAGACAACTTTTACCTTTGTGCTACTTAAACAAGCATGAGCATGAGAAGACCAGTTACTTAAACTTTCATTACGACCAATGCCCATATAACTTTTAAATAGTATCTTAAATTGCTCTTTATCATTACTAATTACTTTGTTCTCTTTAATATTTGAGATTGTATCGAATAAACTCACACTACCTAGTGCAACTAGCATATAACGAAGGCAATTTGAAATACTCCCTTTTAAATTAGCGGCTACTGCGGCTGCCAAAGTAATTGATATATTACAAAGGTATTCCTTATTTGAATTTGGTCGTAAATAAAAGCTTGCATTTACATCTCCATAAATATGCGAATAATTAAACACTTCTGAACTAATATAGGATAAGTTTAATTTAGTTAACTCTACATTATCTATTCCTGCTTTATAAAGACAAGAGACCATAAGTGCATTGAGCGTGGAATTTAAGATATTTGGCTTATTTATATTATTAAGTTTAGCTCTTACTTCATCGTCACTATCCGTCTTTAATAAATTACCTTCCTTTACCAAATCATTATTGTAACGAGTTATTAATTGAAGATTTTGCCTTATAGGTGATTGAAGCAAATAATTTAAATATTCATCAATATATTCATTATTTGAACTTTTTAAGTTAAGACCATCAGAAATCAAGTTTGTGATAACACTTACGAGATAATCCTCCTTTCCGCAGAAACTTTTAATATATATTTTATGATCATCATTTTGGATTAATTGCCCTAAAGTGCGGAGCCTAAATCTATTTTCAACGGGGAAAATTTTTAATAAGTATTGTTGTTCTAAATGATCTACCATCAACTCACGTTCACCTTGACGCTTACTATCATGTTTAAATAGACATTTATCAAAATTACCAAACTGCTTACCTCTAACTAAGTGAGTATATAACTGTAAGTCACCTGTAATTAAAGTGACTATTCTCGCACTTGTTAATTGACATCGAATAGTTTCCAAAACTTCCCAACCTGCTGCGAAGTTAGTATCTACATCATCAAATGTTAATAAAAACGCTTTACAATTAATTATTTTAGCTGCTTTATCAAACAACTCATGGCATTGCTGACTAAGTGTTAAGCTAGAAAATGAATAATCTATTCCCTTAGACAATCTTAAAACATCATCAATACTATCTATTTTACTGTCCTTTTTCGCATAAGATTTTATACCTTTTGCTAACTTATTTAGTACATCTTGCCATTCATCATAATCTTTATTTTCATTTCCCCAGGAAAAGCTATTTTTTCTTTTCTTTTCAACAGCGGAGTTTAATAAACTAATAACTGAAACTAAAATCCCCATCGGCGTTTCAAACTTCGTTGGGTCAATTAGCTCTAGGGGATATATTTTCGAATCTTCATCTTTTTCTAACTCTTCTCTTAACGAGCGCATAAAGGTAGTTTTACCAGCACCACGGGTACCGTCAACAAAATAAACATTCTCACCTGACTGCAATAAAGGAGCATCACCATCAGTATTATTTGCAAGGCCTGTTGTAGCATTAATATTGTTTGTTATTTCTGATATACAGTTTTTTATTAAAGCTATTTGTATGACTGATTCATTAGGGATTTTTCCTGTACGATGATCTGTATTCAGGTCTATTTTTATGTCTTTAGAAGTCATGTTACGTCCTTGAAAGGGTTATATATCAAACTAGATTTGATGCATTTACTAATCACAACATATTAACTAAGTTATTAATAATTAGCAAAAAATATACATTTATAGACACAACCAGAACAATGTTTTCACTTATTCTATTTAAAGGTGTCAATATTAATCATTGTCAATCATCTAAATTTCGATAGTATTTATCATCAATACAATATTTGTCATTAATTAGAGATCTTATTTTTAGATTGAGAACGCCTATAACAATGATGAACAAAGCTAAGTTACTTTCTATAGGGCTAATAAGATGAATGCAGAGCAATTTAAAAAATTAGTCAACTCACTTGATGTAGGTAAGAAGTTACCTGACTCGATATATTTTCATAAAGATACATTTTCCGATGTACCTGAAGTGCTGGTTAAATTCATAACAATTGTCGCGAAAGCATTAAAGGTTGATGATGAAAATTGGAATTTAGTTAAAGTATTTAGAAAAGACTTTCGTTTATCTTTGTTAAATTACCCATTGTTTTTTGAAGACTCATACCCTGCCCTAGAACAAAGTGTAAATGTGGATTTAACAAAGCTATCCCATCGAATTACAAACTATTCGAAACAAGACAACCCCCCTATTCTTCACCGAAAAGAAACAATGGTTTCCAAACATCACGAATCATTTGAGCATTTTTGTATGCTTACTCAAGAAGGTGAAGCTATTGGCCTTTATGAAAATAGCCGTATGATTGGTTTCAAAAAATCATGGGAAAGATTAATTGAAAAGTATGGTTATGAGTTAGTAGATGGTCGTTTATTTAGAAGCTCTGCAGTAGTTAATAATGTTGAACAGGAGAAAGAAATAGATAGGCATAAAACAGCGATTGTAAGACATGAGCTATCAGCCCCTATGAAAACACTCGCTAAAAATGGATTCTTATCCGGTGAGTATTCTATCTTTGATTATGGTTGTGGTAGAGGTGATGATCTTAGAGAACTAGAAGCTCATGGTATCGATGCATTAGGATGGGATCCTACCTTCCGACCAGATTCAGAAATAATTAACTCCGACGTAGTCAATTTAGGCTTTGTGATTAATGTCATTGAAGATCAAGACGAACGAATAGGTGCAGTATTAGGCGCATGGGATACAACTAATAAATTACTAATTATTTCGGCAATGTTGGCTAACGAAAGTTATCTTGCTCAATTCACGCCATATAAAGATGGAGTAGTTACTTCAAGGAATACATTTCAGAAGTATTTTTCCCAAGCAGAATTAAAATCATATATTGAAAGAACACTTGATGAAGAGCCTATAGCTATATCCCCGGGTATATTTTATGTTTTTAAAGATAAAGATCTCGAACAACATTTCCTTCAGAATAGGCATAAAAGAAGCTATCAATGGCAACAAAAAACAGCTCCTAAGCCGGTTAATGAAGATCAAGCAAGGATTCTTTTCACAAAGCACCAAGAGCTACTAGAGTCATTTTGGTTAAGTTGTTTAGCTTATGGACGAGTTCCAGCTAATGAAGAGTTCAACAAGAGTGACGAGATTAAAGAGATAATTGGCTCAAATAAAAAGGCACTAAAATTAGTCACCGATTGGTTTGGTCAAGAAGAATTAGAACTTGCAGCTACCATGCGTAAAGAAGATTTACTCATCTACTTTGCGTTAGGTATGTTCGAAGGAAGAACGTCTTACACACACCTACCTGATGATCTTAAAAGAGATATTAAGGCTTTCTTTGATACGCATAAAATAGCGTTACATCAAGCAAAAGAGCTTTTGTTTAATATCGCAAATATAGATAGAATTACGCATGAATGCGTTAAAGCAAAAAAAGAATTACCGGCAGCTAAATTAGCCTTAGAAAACGGGCAGCCGCATTCATTAACACTACATAAAAAGTTCATTAATGAATTATCCCCATTGCTTCGTGTATATGTATATTCCGCTTTACAGTTGTATGGAGAGCTAGATGATATTCAACTTGTAAAGATTCATATAACGTCCGGCAAAGTTACTTTATTAGGGTATGAAGGGTTTGATGATTCCCCGCTTCCCCAGCTAAAAGAGCGAGTAAAAATAAAAATGGCCGAACAAGATGTTGATTTTTTTGATTATGTTAATGAAAGTAGAAGACCTATTCTATTAGATAAGGTTGAGTACATTGATGAGAGCTTTGAAGATTATAAGAAACAAAGTTCCTTTCATAAGCGTTTATTAAAGGAGTTATTTAATATTAATAAAAACACTTCCAGCCAATTAACAACACTAGGCATTAACTCATTGTTATCGGATAATAAAATAGTCATTAAAGGGTGCAGATTTTATACATTATGATTTCATTAAATTTGAGTATCACAGTTACATTTTTAATTACTCTATTGGCCAAGTCTTCCAATGTTTATATTGTAAAAAAGGGTCCTTAGGTAATAGCTCTTCATAATCATGCCCATAGATACTATCGAAAAACAGTTCATAGTCTTTAATGTCATAAAATTCAGCCTCGAAAATAAACTCTTCCATTTGTGATGAGCTAATAATATTACCACTTTTTATGGCTTTAACTCCTACAATTGACTCTAGAATAAGAAGTATCTCTAATGATTCTTTCAAATACTCATCATTAGTCTCATCGTCAGATTCATTATTAAGTTTTGAGCTATCACTTGTGAGTTGAAAATTATCTTCAAAGTAATGGTTTCCTTTGACAGATCTAATTATTTTTTCCCACAATTCTATATTTGAATCATTTATTGCACGCCAACTTGGTGAATGGTTCCGCTTATCAAGATATATTTCTAATGAATTAAAATAGTTAAATATTTTATCATCACTAAATCCTTTCTCTTCAAAATATTGAAACATCTCGCCTTCATTATTGTCTAAATCATTTAATGTAACTATACCACTCCTCATTGCCCATAATATTGCATCAGAGGGGATAACTTTCTTATTTATTTCACACTTAAAAACATCATTTTTAGTAAGGCTGAAGTTAAGTATAGAGTGATCCTGACTTAACAGAGCCTCTTCTTCCTTTTTTGAAATTCTAAGATCATTTAAAGCAGATTTCCGTTCTTCATCGTCAAAGTGGATTATTAACCTACAATATTTAACGGCTTGAACTATATTTTCCTTTCCATAAATATCAATCACTTGTCGAAGAAAGTTTTTATCTATTGAGAATGTTTTCACAAGATAGTTCAACAATTCACTCAGGTTTGAGTATTGAACGCCATCAAACTTAACCCTATTTAAACCACTTGTATTTCCTAAAGATATCCCATCGACAGAAACGTCCCAGCCTGTATAGTTTATTCGACTTTTAGTTTGTTCAAACATAAACCATGCACTTTCTTTAAAGCCAGAAAGAGCGATACCAGAAAATTCACTACTTTGTATTTCTTCCGCTGTCCATTTCGAACCTATCGCCAAATATTTAGAATATTTAATGACAATTTTATCTTTTATTGATTGTTGAATCTCTTCAATAGAAGAGTGTTTAATTTTCATGGATAAATTAAAACACTCTTCACAAGCAGGAAAAAGAACTTGTGTATAATCAGAGTTAATGTCTTTTAAAAGTTCATCTTTAATAGAGAGGTTTTTAAAAGATATTTCACCACAAAACCAGCATGTGTTCCGTTTATCAAAAGGTATATCAAGCATTGGACTTTTTTCGTCAAACATTTAATAACTCAGGTCTAATGTTGCAGTAAACTCACTTGGATTTAGCTCTGCTAATTGCTCTCTTACCCTAGTGCGTAATTCAATAGCTGGTTCTAGAACATATTTTTGGTAGCCCTCATCCTCAGGATTAAGCAAAAGCAATTTAGACATTGCTGTACATAATTTAGTAACTGCATTCTTATCTCTAATATCCCCCTTAATCTCAGGGCACTCTCCAAATGGAAAAGTAACGTGGCTCACAAGCCTCAATTGATGTAAGTATTGTCCAAAAACATCAGCTTTAATTCCTAGTCCTTGTGCCGCTTTATCGGTAGTAAAGCGTGGTATTTCCCACCCTGGAATAATCCCATGAAATCGGTCAATAAGAGCATCATCATGGAACATTTCAGGTAAATGCTTTATATAGTCGGACCTAACGGGTTTATTATCGAATAAGTCAATATTGGCTAAAATCAATAAACCACATTCACTAGCAACCTTCTTGTTTCCACGGCTAAACTCTCCTGATTCTAGATAATTTTTAAACTTTGCATGAATATCATCAGCACCTTTAAAGTTTATTGATTGCCCTTCATCAAGAACCAATAAATCATAATTTCCAAACAAACCTACCTGTTTAGTTGATAAATTATAGAATAGCTGCGCTTCAGAAAGAGCTCCTCCACTATTCAACCAAGTATAACGACTCAAATTAGAATAAATAAAAGACTTTCCAGTTCCTTTTGGTGCTAATTCCATCATGTTGATATTATTCTGAACAAGAGGAATTAACCTCATTAACAAATAACGTTGTTGCTTTTGAGTGTAGGCCGAAGGTTCGTATCCCATAGATCTCAATAATACGTGAATCCATTCTTGGGTAGTAAAATCACTTCTTGCATTGATTACTTCGGATAAAACTACAGTCCCCGATTCCATGGGTTGAAACTCGACCATTTCAATAATATTATTTTTTCCATCATGACCAAGGTTCAAACGTCCAGCTCCCCACTGTCCTCCCTCTAAAAGAGAGGAATTTGCGTTCAAAACGTCTTTTGTAATTGAGGCACTATTTTCATCTATACTGGGTATTGCTAATAAGCGTTTGTCTTTTGTAATATCAATTCTCACTTCATACCTATCAAGTAAAACCGTCGATTGATTATTTTGTATTGCATATTTTATTTTATTTTTTTCAGACTTGTCTGGCAGGTGTTTGCTCATGAAGTCTGTTATGGATAGATATGTATCTGATTTAGAAGCACCTGGCCTTTGAAATTTAGAGACTAACCATTCTTCAACAAATGAAGGTATAGTTCTTTTGTCTCTAATTTTTAAGTTTCTAACTAACTCTTTATCTATAGTTAACGTGCCAAATGCGCGTTGAATTTTTTTATCTAACTCTTCTTTTAACATTAATCAAACATCCCTTCAAAACCACTACTTGCCTGACTTTCCTCAATCAACTTACGAGGGAAATCTATAGAAATATTCTTTACTTCTGTATGAGCCTTACCTTGAATTGTATAATGCGCCTCTAAGCTAACCTCAGTTAACCCAGTTTGCTCAACAGAACTCAAAAACTCAAAGTTTTCAATCATGGCTTTACCTGGAGTTAGACAAACGATTTCTTGGTTACAGATAAACGGTGCCTTAAATCTAACTCTCAAATCATCAATATTTACAATTGAATTAAACTCTAATGATATAGCCCATTTATTATTTATTTTTTTACATTCTTTATCCGTAAGTTCAACACTAATTACATCCTGATAGTGAATTTTTCTTCCGGAATAAAGCTTGTAGTTTGGAATAAAGACTTCTTCAGGTGTCATTCCTCCATGAGATAGAACCTTCCCTTTTTTCTTACTTGAAAAGTACCTTCGGTCTAGAGGAACAATATAACCAGAGTCTTTTCCTGCAATATTAATAAAACTACAATTCTTAGGTAGCTCTACTGGACTTCGATCAACTTTGATAACTCTATCTTTGATTGTTCCATTAACATTCAAGTGTTCATGATCTTTACAGACTGTCATACCATGATCAGCAGTTATATAAAAAACTATTTCTTTATTTAGCATTATGGCGTCCTTACGCCATGATTCTATTTTTGTTTTTAGCTGATTTAAAACTGCCTTTACGTCTTTACGGTGTTTTTCAAAACTAGGGCAATCATGAAGCCTTTCATCAATTCTATTTTCAAAAAACACCAATAATTTATGATCAACTTCTATTTTTGATTTTCTGGTGTCTTCCCAACTTTTAAAAATTTTAAGAGATTGACTTGAATTTAAGTGTTCTTTATATCTATCTTTAATTGCTTGATCAGAAGTAAAAGAATGAGTACCCATTTCCTTACCTGTCAACACCGCTATCTTTCCGACTTCAGTTAAAGTAGGAAGAGGTGCAAATAATTTCTCTTTTTCTAGAGTTAAGTGCTCTATCGCCGAAAAACTATCAATAATTAAATCTTCATGTAAAGATGACAATGCGTCAATCATGCATATAACTACAATTTTATTATCTTTAAGAGATTGAGATACTTGTTTTGAAAAATTTAACCAATGAGAATTAGTTCTTGAAATACGAGGACCTTGATTTTTTAACCAATGAGCAAACTTTATTGCATTATCAGAATCTATCTCATTGTCCGCAGTAAAGTCTTTTCTTGTTTTATCTAGATAACCATCAGCCCATTTTAGTACTGTATCTACATTAGGAGCTTCAGGAAATTCAATTTTTTCAACAGATGTTTTATAACTTTTAAGCTTGGTAGTTAATATTTTACTTTCTTTTGAAGCAAAAGATTCAAGTTTAAATAACAACTCATCCGTCAAATAATTTATATTTGTGTCTATAAATTCTTCTATCATCTTCAATAGAGAAGGCCATGGGGAGATAAGTAACTTCACTATATCTTCAAAGCCATATTTTTCATGCAGTATAAGTCGATTAACATCAGCCAAAATCTCTAACCATTTATCAACCAAATCTAAGGCTAAGTCTTCTGGTAATAAAAAATTAGATATCTTCAGTAATTCTGAGTTTATAGTTCTTGCTGGTAAGGAATAATTCAATTTGAAATAAGATACTATCTTACGCAGCTCATCAGTATGTCGCTCAATCTTTAACTTATTAAGACTTACATGAAAGTCTTGTTCTGCGAATAAGTAGTCAAATAAAGAATTGATTCGATGTTTATCAATATCAAACGAGCTACTAAATTTAGATACAATCCGATCTCTTACAGTATCTATTTTTAACAGTAATTTATATTGATTAACATTAGTTCCCAACTTCTCTATTGCTACATTGAAGTCGTTTTCAGTGAAAATAGTAGGGTCAACACACCCCATAATAATGTTTATTAAATCTCCGTCTTCTTTACTACAAGTTGCTTCAAGTAAGTTTAATTCGACAATCAAGTCATTCGTTAACCAATCAGGGCAGACAACATTAAAACTCTTATTAAAAATAGTTCTGGGGGTTAAAATTATGGTAGGTAAAACACCATCAAGCCCTTCAAAGTCTTTGAATCTCAGATAAAGTGCCCGTGATTTAAAGTATACACGATGAATGACTTGATTATTTTGATTTAAATAACCATATAGTTTTTCTCTGTATGGGTATACATCCGAAGGCGCAGATACGGCATTAGCAACATCCACAAGATCAATATTATATTCATCAACAACTAATTGAATAGGCACTATGCATCGTCCGTTAATTTATTCAGGAAATCTTGAATTAAATTTATTGTTTCTTCTTTTGATAATTCACTATTTCCAACTAACTTTTGTAAATTATTATTAAATACATTCTTCGAATTACTTTGCCGAGAACCATCAGAATTGGACGGTAGATCAGGGGCTATTGTTAAATAAGGGCTTGATGGCACATCATGTATTATAGGATTCTGCTTGAAAGAGTAGCTTTCTGCCTGCTCTACTAATTGTTTTAAAGTACCACTTAATATTCCGATATCAATATCTGAACATGCATTAAAAGGTTTATTTAAAAATGTTGTTGTTAAAAATGAAGATGCTACTTCCTCAGCTGCTTCAGTTTCCTCAAGAAGTGTAGCTAATCTATT
Organism: Colwellia sp. BRX8-5; assembly: GCF_014077325.1. Taxonomy (NCBI): domain Bacteria; kingdom Pseudomonadati; phylum Pseudomonadota; class Gammaproteobacteria; order Alteromonadales; family Colwelliaceae; genus Colwellia; species Colwellia sp. BRX8-5. The sequence continues at coordinate 58,943 of NZ_JACGVR010000009.1, read as the reverse complement.
TGCCGTAGGATTACCTAGGTTATTTAGTTCATTTATTAACTTTAATTTATTTTCTGGTTGCGGATAAATAGACTTAAAAACTTCTTTAATTTGGAAGTTTTTTATATCCGCTATTTTAGAGAACTCATTTATTACTGAAGAAAATTGCTCCTTAATAGTTGACAATTCGTTAACCGTTATTCTTTTCTTAATTTCAAATGACTCAAGCAAATGTTCAGCTAAATCTTGATTGCTCTTACCAACTGATTCAACAAATTCAACTAATTCACATACTCCAGCACTTAATTTATTAGAGTATTTTATATTTTCATGCATAGCTTTAATATGCTCCCTAAGCTTTTTAGCTGAGTTATTAGCCGAATCGATTTTTGAACTTTTTCCATCGAATTCGACACCAAACTCGTTTCCTACAATGCTTAGAATAGCAAGTTGATTATCGGTAAAATCTACAAGCTTAAATCCAATTTTATTACCGCCTTCAAAGGCTTTAGTTAGAATTTTTGAAACATTACTATCTTTATTACCTGACCAACGGATTCGTTTAATATCCCCTCTTAATGCAAAAGCAGCAAATATAGGTAATGTACAAGCAGGAATACCGAAAGGCTCTTTTACATACCTTTCCCTTAATTCAAAAGTATGGCACGCAACATTTCGGTTTGGCTTTAGAAAATTCTTTTTTAAATCTAGAATTAATGACTTAATTGGTTCATCTAGTTCATCATCATTTTTAAAATCCCACCCATCAGCTCTTTGTATAAACATATTATTAGCGCAAAGAGTCCCGTTGATTAATCCGGCAGGCTCACTTGTATCTTTAGCTTCCCCGAGTAAGTCATTTGTACGATAGGATGGATTTTCATTAAACTTTAAAATTTTATCTACTAAATTAGTAACTTTTGAGCTTCCGGTATACTTTTCATCAGTTAATACATTTAGGTTCATTGCTCTTATTGATATTTCATTTGGATACGATTGACCTATATCTTTTTGTAAAATAGCCTTAAAATTATGCCAACTTACACTGTGCAACTTATTGTCATCACCCGCTTTATATATAGCAGACTTACCATTCTGGAGGCCGTTTCTACCATATAAACTAGACAGCATGTTCATAATTGATTGTCTGTTATATTCCCATTTTGCTTCTAGCTGACGTATCAAGTCTTCAGTTAATGATTTTGATTTTTTTAAAATATTATGAATTGCTAAGTACTTAACTAAAAGGTTTTTTAATGAAAAGGTTTCATTATTTTCTAATAAAACTTCTGATTCGATTCCCATTAAGGGGATCCAAAAATAACTTAGTTGGGGCTTTATTAAACCTATTTTGTGCACTATTGCAGTTGCATCTATTTCTTTTTCAGCCAAGACTAGATAGACTTTTGCACTAACTGTTGAGCTAGGGTTTTTAATATCAGATGCAGCAAACGATGATTTTAACATTTCTAGCTCATACGAACGAACTATGCCTGAAGATGCGGGTTCAAGGTTATGGCGGCCTAATGCAGGAAATAAATCATCTCTCATTGCTTTATTCTCAGAGAGTAACCCTTCTATGTTGTTTTTATCATAATGCTCATATTCTTCTTCGATCATTACCTCAATATCTATCCCTGCCTCCCCTGCAAGAGTCCATATATCAGTGACACTATTTTTCCATATTAAACCTGCAACTTTTAACCATTGTAAGTGTTCAAGTAGTCCATTACTTCCATTACTGTATAATGCACAACTTAATAAACTTTCATTTGCTTTGAAGTTTTCTCCTAGTACCTGAGAAAGAAATATTAAGCTAATAATATCTTTACGTTGTTTATTATTACCATCGGTATCGTTCACAACGTTAGAGATCGCTAGCTCATACTTTCTCCATTCACTAGGTGTTTGCTTACGGAAACTATCTCGATAATAATCAACAAGACTAGGTAACCTTATTAATTCATCTCCCCAAAGCTCACCATTCACAATCTCTCTATTAACTATTTCACTTGCATTATCTCTGTAAAATGTAAGAGCAGTTCTATTTGCTTGCGCCAAATTTGAAAGGTTAAATAGCCCTGCCGCCATAAGCGGATGCAAAGGATAAACTTCTTCAACAACTAAAGGTAGTTGATCAGATAGTTCTTTGAATACATCTAACTTTACACATTGTTTAATGAGCTTATTCTTTTCGATTGATTCCAATGACGTCAGCTCTTTGCCTTTTTGAGTCCATGACTTTTGCATACCTAATAAATGGTACCCCTCAGCCTCTGACGCATTAAGCTCTATTTTAAACGGCGTGTTAAACCTACCAGATATTTTGGACAGGCTCTCTTTTACAACATCATTAGCACTGGTGCGATCACCGTATTCCTCAAATGAAACATGAGTTACACCTAAAAATATTGTGTGGCCATTGTCAGGAGCACAAACTTTTTCAACAAATTGTTGAAGTTCCATTATTTCCTGACCAGCATTTCTAGCTGGGTTAGCAATCATATCTTCCAATGCAGCACCAAATTCGTCCCAAAGTACAACAATTCCACTATAATTATAATGAGTAGATAAATTGATACCGGCTTCAAAGTAGGCTTCAATAAAGTTCTTTCCTCCTTCGGCAGCTATATTAAAGCTAGATCCAAAACATACTTTTTTATGCCAAAAGAGAAAATCATTTAATGCCGATTGTTGATGCTCTTCCAAACCGAACATTAGTTCATCAATAGTTAAATAATTATCAATACCAATAGATGTCAAGTCATCACGCATTCGTTCAGGGCTATGTTCAATTATCTCTTTGCATCTTTTTAAGCAGACATCAAACTCTGTGTCAGGTAATATATTTTTTATATCTAATTCAGGATGGCGTTGAATTGAATCAAAAAGCCCTTCCATTAATTTTGCACCAATTGACGGAGTATTAGAACCATACAAAGACACTAATAAGTAGGGGCGTGAATCTGTATCATCGTTAGGTAAAAAGACTTGTTCTAATTGAGTTGATAACTCTTGCTCTTTTATATTATTTAACCGTTTTTTAAACTGTTCAAAACAAGATGTACTAGCACCATCCCTAAGGAGCTGTGCGATCACTACAGAAAGGTGACTTTTCCCCGAACCATAACTGCCATATATATTTAATGCTCGTTGTTCTTTAAAAGCTGATGGAAGAACAGCTTTACATATATGTTTAAAAACTTTTATTGAAGCTTGAGTTGGACTGTAGCTACCAACTAAAGAAGAATTATTAAGTTCTTGTTCCAGTACAACAGCAGCTTGACTTTGGTCTGCATGGATTTGTACAATATCGTGAATATTCATATTTATCTCAATTATCTAGTTGGTAGCTTTAATAGGTAGCCATAAAGAAGTTTTAATGCCATCAATTCTTATTTCTTTATAATAATTAATATTTTGCTTCCTAAATTCATCACTATCCGCAAACACAATAATAGTATTACTAGATCCATGACTTAGAGACCTATCAGACCAAAAAGCTTGCTTATCAGTGAGTTGCCAATTAACAAACCACTGTTCCGGCTTTTGAATAATTAGTCCGTTGGATGAGGAGTATTTTTTTACTTCACTCAAAAACTTTTTTCGCCCAACACCATAATCAGGTGCAACATGATTTGATGGATCATCCCAAATCTGATAACCCGGTAATGCAATCCTTACAGCTCTAGTTAATTCATTTACCACTTTAAGGTCTTTACTGGAAAAACAAATATTTATATATCTTAAATGAGATTTTAGATGGTACTTTTGAATATTCTCAGTTATTAGTTTTTGTAAAAATGCTAAATCCATATGATTAAGACACTATAGCCAAGTGTCATCTCCTTGTTGAAGTAATAATTTTAAAGCTGTATTCGGCTGGCAAAGTTCTTTAAAGGTAATAGATTCAAGGTCAGCAGCTTGGTCAAATCCAAAATACTCTTTCCATTGATTCATTTGGCTCATTCTTTGTAAATTTTTCTTAAAATCAACTTTAGACATGCATAAGTAGTTATTTATTCCAGTGTCAATTAAAAGTTTAAAATCAATACTTTGTCTACTTTTAAAAAATGTAAACCTTGTTAAAGATAACCCATAAATAATGGCTTCATCCGTAACTTTAGGTGTTCCTAATTTTATTTCTGTAGCTTCTGCATATACCCTATATTCAACTAAACCTAGATCCATAAGAGGGCTATCAGAAGAAAATATTTTTTTCACTCCATCATAAGCTGAGTCAACACTAGCTTCAGCGTATGAATCAAGAGTTTCATACATCCTATCTTTGATATCTTTTTCTTTTAACCATTCTTTAGTAAATGAATCTAAATTTTTAAATAGTGTATTGTAAGGCTCCCCTTTATCAGAAAGGGTTAATTGAAGGTGTATTGCCCACCATGTTGCAGATCTATCCAGTTGCGAGTCGTTTTGCTCTATAATCAGTCCTAATTCAGACAACCCAGTACTATTTTTTGATAACTGTGTTGATTGCATCCAGCCATTAATTGATTTAACTACTGCTGAGCCGGCAATGAATTCTCTCATTGCAACTCTTTGTGCCTGCGTAGTAAATATATCCGGATTAGCTTTCAACATTTTAAGGCCGGTACTTAACCGCCACTTAGTAATTGAAAATTTATTATTGCTAATTAATGCCATTAAGAACCTCTTTATAAGTAACAAACAATTTTATTAACGTTTCAAATAAAAACTAAATAAAACTAGTAAACAGAGCATATGAACGATTTCTAGAGAGGGAGGGAGGATAAGATCTTAGCTATAAAATAAATATCATCGGCTCCATCCAATTATTTAAATATTATCATTACACCTTAACCGTAACATCATGTTAAATCAAAGCATTTATTGTAGTTTTGTACAAAGAGTCATCAACATAAAGACTTACCCTAAATAAACTGTTCTTATATACAGACACAGTTCAGTTTTTACTTTCATAATAAAGAAAATAGTAATACCATCTCTTCTGGACAACTTCTCCAGAGACTCTCGAATCAATGAAAGCAAAATTTTCCGGACACGATACATTCCCTTTAAGATATGGATGGCTTTACAAAGCTGTTAACCATATGAATTCAGGCCATTTTTTGAAAACGTCTAAGAATGAGGATGTTGAAAAAGCGGTGATAGAACTCGGTGTTGGTAAAAATATGGTAAATGCCATCCGTTATTGGTCGGATTGTACTAGTGTAATTTACGATAAAGTAAATAAAGTCCCTTCGGTTACCGAACTGGGTAATTATATTTTTGGTGATTTTGATATACATCAGGGGAAAGATCCGTATTTAGAACAGAAAGGTTCTATTTGGTTAATTCATTTTTTACTTAACTTTGATGACGAATCTTTAACTTCATACCGATATTTTTTTAACTTTTCACATGTGCAAAGTTTTGAAAAAGAAAAATATTTATTCGACTTTGTCGAAGATGCTCAGAGAATTTGTCAAAATGATGGTATTACGGATAAAAGTCTAAAGAAAGATCTTGATTGTTTTTTGCATACTTATTGCCGAAAAAGAAAAGCTAATTCAGCTAAAACAATTAAAATAGACGAAGATCATTTTTCATCTCCTTTAGCTGAATTAAGTTTAATTAATGACAACGGTAATGGATTTTATACAAGTCCTCTTCGCGAACAACAAGATTTACCTATCGAAGTATTCATTTATGCTGTAGCTAGATTTATGAATTTAACTATTGATTTAGAGGACGTTAACGTTGAGACAGAAGAATTAACTATTGGTTTTGACTCTTTACTAAGTAATCCATTTTCCCCTGGTAGAATATTTAGATTATCAGAACATGGTCTTGGCCAAAAACTTGATGATGCTCAGCTTACTACAAATGGTGGATTAACTTGGGTTGATTCTAGAGGCTTGAGGCAAATTTCATGCCCCATTAATTTAATAAAGAACCCGATTAAAATTCTAAATAAATACTATGGAGTTGAATGAAATGTCATCTTTGATTGATATCAACCAAAAATACAAGAGTTCTACTCGTCTAGATAATGACGCTTTTAATTATAAAGACTTCATAGATAGCTTCATCTTACATGGTACCGCTTTAAATGTGCTTGATACTATCAGCAGAGATTTCACTAAAAGTGAACAACGTTGTTTTACCATCACAGGGCCTTATGGCACAGGTAAATCAACTATTGCACTATTCTTAACGCAATTACTGTCTGATAATAAAAATGTACGAAACTATGCAAATGCAAAATTAACAGCTAGCTCTAAGGAAAAGGACTTTCAATCAAACTTCAATATAAAAAAAGGTTGGAAAGTTGTAAAGCATGTTTGTGGTTTAAATGTCCCTTCAGCAACTATTACTTGCTCTATTTTACAAACACTAGAACATGAATTTATTGAACAGGATATTTTTCAATTAAACGATGATGAATGTCTCACACTAATTGCTTCAACACTTGATAAGGGTGTTAAATCTGACGGTGTAATCATTTTATTAGATGAAATGGGGAAAGCATTAGATTATCAATCAAGAGAAAATAAAGACTTATATTTTTTTCAAAACCTTGCTGATGTTATTCAAAAATCTAAAACGCCTGCAATTTTAATTGGCTTCTTGCATCAAGCATTTAGTGAATATTCTAAAGTAATGAACGCTTCAGCTCAAAAAGATTGGGCTAAAGTACAAGGTCGCTACCGCGACATGGGTTACATCCCTTCTATTGATGAATCGTTGGTATTAATTGGTGACTCAATAGCCAAGACAGACGAAGTAGAAAAAAAATTAGTTCAAGAGAATGATAGCTTAATTTCTTCAGTACTTAGTTACTTTCCCTCTCAAACTGACCGAAAAGTACCTCTGTTAAACTCTTTACCGTTAGATCCTATAGTAAGTTTACTATTGGGCCCTATATCAAAAAGAAGCTTCTCTCAAAATGAACGAAGTTTATTTGGTTTTTTAGCATCCAATGAAAAAAGGGGGTTCAAACAGTTTATTGAGCAACATTATCCAACAGAATTGAATGTTGAAACTAAGAAACTTGACTTGTTTCACCCTGAGCTATTCTGGGATTACCTACAATACAACCTAAATCATATCATTCTGGCAAGTTCAGACAGTAAGGTTTGGTTGGAAGGCCAAGATGCAATTTATAGAGCAGAACAAAAAGGTTCTGACTTACATTGTCTAATAACCAAGACCATTGCACTGTTAACTTTATTTGGTTTTCAACACCAACTATTTGCAAAAAGAAAGCTCTTAATTAGCTACTTCAGTTCACGAGGATTTTCAGAACACGATGTTACTTTAGCCATAAAAGAGTTAGAAGAATGGACTGTAATTATCTATCGTCAAAAGCACGATGCATTGTTTGTTTTTCAAGGCAGTGATATCGACATTAATCAATTAATCACGGATACAATAAGAGAGATTAAAGATGGTGTTGATTGGACGTCTCAAATCTCTCAAGCAAATAATATACTCGCAACAGCTCATTACCATAAGACGGGCACAATGCGCTGGGCACAAACAAAAATAATTGGAAAGCATAATTTATCCGAAATAGTGGACTTAGATACAAGCCCTGTAAGCGGAGATACTTTTTTGTGGTTTGTGCTACCTGTAGAAGAGTCTTTATTTGAAAGAGCAAAAGCTATTGCTGATAATAATGAACATATTATATTAGGCCATCAAGCTCAATTTTCTATATTAAAAACACAGGCAATTGAATTGATTGCTTTGAATAAAGTATTAAAGGAGCATAAAGAAATTAGTCATGACTTTATTGCAAAAAATGAAATTAATCATCGTATAGAACTAGCAAAACAATCTATCTTTGAAGCAACTGATAAAGCTTTTAAAACAGCACAATGGAAATATGATTCACTGTTACTTGAAAATAAAACGTTGGCATCAATAACATCTTCGATTGCCGATCATATTTACAATAAAGCTCCTGTGATTAAGAATGAGCTAGTAAACCGCTCTAAACCATCAGGTAGTGCTAACTCTGCAATTAAGAAATTGCTTATCGCAATGGCTGAAAATTTTGAAGAAGAGAACTTGAACTTCCCTGCTGGTAGTTTTCCAGCGGAGAAAGGATTATATTTTTCATGTTTGAAAAATAAAAAACTCCATACAGAAACTGAAGGTGTTTTAGGCTTCAGTCAACCAAGTGATGTAAATCTTAAGGCGTTATTTAATTCTGCAAGTCTCCTTATCAAAAAGCGTGGCGATATTGTTTGGTTAAATGAAATTGATGATCTTTGGTCTCATAAACCTTTTGGTGTTCCTAAGGGGATTAGATCCATTTGGATGCTTGCCTTTGTAATGACACACCTTAAAGACTTTGCATTTTTTGACAAAAATGATGCGACAAACGAACATATGTTCATTACTGCACCAGATGAAGAGTTTGTAATAAAGTTAATGCTTAAATCGTCTTTTGTTGGAGTCCAACTCGTAAAAGTTGATCAAGAAAAAACGGCGTACTTGAATGAATTGGCAATTGCTCTTCCAAACTTTAGTGGAGATCCTACACCACTAGCAATTGCTCAAGAGTATGTTACATTATTTACAGGCCTTTCAACTTGGACTCGTAATACAAAGTCATTATCCGAAACAGCTAAAGATTTTATCTTATATTCAAAAACTGCATCAGACCCTCATGATTATTTATTCGATAAAGTCACTTCTCTTTTTACAAAAAAATCTATAATTGATATAAAGTCTAATGATATAAAAAATATATTGGATGAGATTACTAATTCACATAAAGAAATGGTTAAGGCATTTAAAACTGAGATAACTAGTTACCTGCCTATTGATGAATATTTATTGAAGCAATGTAAAAATGTCGCTGGTTTCACATCGGATGCTAAGCTTCAAACATTTGCCCAACGTTTAGGTGAGTTTGCAAGTAACAATAATTGGATACCCAATATAATCTCATTATTATCAGGTAAAGCAGAACGTAATTGGGATGACAATGCAATTAATAAAGCTAAAGCAGAACTTATTGGAGTAATAGAACGCTTTAAGTTAGCTAATTATCAAGCTTCATTTAAAGCTTTAGAATATAAATCTGTTAGAAGGGATTATAAGACTCAAATTAGTAATGTCGAAAGTTCACTTTCAACGTTAGAAGTGCATGAACGAAGAGCTGTTTTAATGGCTCTATTAGATGAAATGACAAAGGAAATTGAACATGCCTAAGACTCTTCATGTATTAGGATTATCTGGTGGTAAGGATAGTGCCGCACTTGCTATGTATATGCGCGATAATTACCCTGATCTTGATATTCAATATTACTTTACCGATACAGGTAAAGAGCTCCCTGAGGTAATTGATTTTATTGATCGTTTGGAAGGTTACTTAGGTAAGCCTATCATCGACCCTTATGATGAAGTATTTTCTTCTAATCGTACGAAAAAAGATTTTGATTATCATTTAGAAAAACATCAAAACTATTTGCCATCACCCCAAGCACGTTGGTGCACTATTCAAATGAAGTTAGTTCCATTTGAGATGTGGATTAATAAAAAAATGATGGATGAAGGCTATGATAAAGTTATTTCTTATGTAGGTATTCGCGCAGATGAACCCGCTCGAACAGGCTTTTTAACTAACTCGAATAACGAAGCATACCTCAAAATTGAGATGCCATTTCGTGAAGATGGTTTAAATAGAAAAGATATTTTTGATATTTTGCAAGGTGCTGATCTTCTCTCTGATACTGAAGAAGTTATAAATTATCGTAAACTGTTTATAGACCTCAATACTAATATGCCAACAACGCCTACTGAGGAAGTCGTTATTGAGCATTTTGAGAATGAAATAATACACACGACTAACTCAACATATAAAGACTCAAACCTCACTGTAGATATTTATAGAAAAATTGTTGAAGCTATGGATGTTGGAAAACCAGGCTATTATGGATGGCGTTCAAGAAGTGGCTGTACTTTTTGTTTTTATCAGCAAAAGATAGAATGGGTTAGATTAAAGCAAATATATCCGGATGCTTTTGAAGAAGCTAAAAGCTATGAGAAAACGGCTGAAGAAAAGCGCCCTGATGGTACTTTTTATTGGCTTGGCAAAGATACGCCTCTTTCGACCCTAGAAGATCCAGACAGAATTGTACAAATTGAAGCTAATCATGCAAAAAGAATGGAACGTTTTGCCAAAAAAGCTCGAAGACGCCAAAACCAATTACAAATAAATGTTGTGAATATTGATACAGACGTTATGGATGAAGCCTATGATGAAATAGAGGGTGGCGGGGCTTGTGTTACTTGTTATAAATAACACCTGTTGTATTTAGATCAAAGCGACTTTTAGTCGCTTTTTTTATGGCCGCTACTAATGTAATAAACTGAAAATTCTGATAGAAAACATCTAAAAATCAACGTGCTTTAGCTATTACTGCAATTATAAAGTCTAAGTCATCGATCGATATGTCTAAAGGGAAACTGATCCTAAAGGTATGATCAGCTAATTTTCGATCTAAACCTAATGCAGTTAGAACATGTGATGGCTCAATCTCCTTTGAAGAGCATGCTGAGCCTTGTGCTAAGCATAATTTAGACTCATTATCCCTTACAAATACATCAGTATTAATATTTGGTAAAGTTAATGATATGCAACTCTCTAGCGCAAGTTCAGAGCCATTGACTTGATATTCAATGCCATTAAATTTCAATTGGTTTAATAAGTAAGATTTAATATGGCGTGATTTAAATTTTTCATAGTAGTTCGAAAATACTTCAATAGCTTTTCCAAACCCAACAATAAGTGGAGCTGCAACTGTCCCCCCACGTAATCCGTCTTCTTGACCTGCCCCATGAATTACTGGCATTAAATGTTTTTTACGTAAGTCACGAATATAGATTGCTCCTATACCTTTTGGGCCTCCTATTTTATGAGCTGATAAAGACATTACATCGACATTCATATCATCAACATCTATATCGATTTTCTGGAAACTTTGTGCAGCATCACTATGAAATAACACCCCTAAATCGAAGCAAACCTGACCAATTTCAGCAATAGGGTTAATAGTACCTAGTTCATTATTCACGTGCATAACGGAGACTAGCGCTGTGTCAGGTCTGATTGCATTTAAAATAGATTCAGCTTCAATAATACCATCTCGATTAGGCTTCACATAGGTAACGTCATAACCTAAAGACTTTAAGTAATCACAAATAGCGAATACACATTTGTGTTCAATCTGTGTAGTTACAATATGTTTTTTATCTGTTGTTAATTCTGTTCCCAAAAGGAAACTCTTAAAGGCTATATTATTAGACTCCGTAGCTCCGCTAGTAAATATTATCTCACTGGGATATGCACCAATTTCATTCGCTAACTGCTCTCGTACTTTACTGATTTCATCAGAGACTTGTTCACCTAAAAAATGACTAGAAGCCGAGTTAGCAAAGGACTTTTCAAATGCTTCTAAAAGTGCTTTTTTTACCTCAGGAAGAATTGGATAAGAAGCTGCTGTATCTAAATAGATCATCGAAACATTATCATTATACGTAGTGTTTTTAATTATAATTATTCTACCATCAATATAAATATAAGGGCATATTTATCCCCTTTGTCCATTAAAAATATTAATGAATAATAGGAAACTATAGACCATACTTTATGGATAAAATTTACTCGGATATTATAATGTTTCTACCAATTGCGTTAATACTAGTTTGCACTATTGGCTATCTCGCTCAATCTATTGGTTTGTGTATGGTTAGAGGTGTTAACGAATGCAAAAATGGAAAGCCAGAGTTTCTGTTAGCCATATTATTCAGTGGTGTTTTGGCTTGGGTTGCCATGCTTTATGCTAATTATTTCGGTATCCATACTCACTTTAAAACCTATGAAGTAAATAGTTGGTTTGTAATTGGTGGAATTATTTTTGGCTTTGGTACTGCATTCAATCAGGGCTGTGGTGTTTCGACATTAAGTAAACTATCTCGAGGTGATTCTAAAATGATTTTCACTATTACCGGTTGGATAATAGGTTGGTCTATTTTAGCTCAATGGAGTCCAACTACAACTCACATAAAATTATTATTATCTAAAAAAATCACGTTAGGAATACTTGTTTCAATATCAATTGCATTATTAATTTGGGCTTTTAACGGTGATAAAAAGCGAACAAAACTTTGGCTAACAATGATGACAATAGGCCTCATTGGTGGTTTTGTGTTTCTCTTTGACGATAAGTGGACTCCATCTGGACTTTTACAAAAAATTAGCCATGCTTTAACAAGCGCTGATAAAACTTTATGGCCTCCAATGGAGAGTTACTTTGTATTTTTATCTTTGATAGCTGGTATGTTAACCGCCGCTTGGCGTTCGAAAAGGTTTAAAATAGTAAAGTCTGACTGGAAGCAATGGCTTCTACATTTAATGGCTGGTGCCTGCATGGGGATAGGTGCATCATTAGCGTTAGGTGGGAATGACTCTCAATTATTACTAGCTTTACCCACGCTATCTCCTGGGGGTATAACTGCTATTTTGGGGATGCTAATAGGTATCTGGAGTGGGTTATACATGCGTGAAATATATGCAATTAAGAGTTTAAAACAGTAATTAAAAGAGGCTGTGACAAAATCTCTGTTTGTTCTGATTTTGTTACAGCCTCAGTTTAACTATATCTTATTCTAGCATTGCCATAAATTTTACTCCTGTATGGTTAAAAATTAATGTGAGTCCATGTAAAACTTTATAGATAGCATCCTCCCTACCTCAACAAATTTCAACATTTCTTGAGTTAACCCATCACCAAAATTCTTATGCATCATGTAAAGCTGATCTTTTAATAACTTTGGATGACTAAAGGTGTCTAAAATATGATCTAATTTAGATAATGAAGTTAGGGTATGTATTTTATATTTATTAGCTATACATTTTGGGCTATTCTGCACCCTATAATATTGGACTTTATTTATTTTTAGCCAATCATGGATCGTTTCTTTAGTAGGGTCCCAAGGCTTTATCTTTTGGTTAATAGTTCCTTTTTTGTCACATACAGAAACTTCATGGTCAGTGATGTATTTGCCCGTATCATGTAATAAAGCAAATATAAACACAGCTAAAGGGCTAGTACTTTCGTACATACGACGATATTCTCCATCTATATCTCTGTAAATCTCTGAGCTACGTTCAATTAAAGATGCAGTATATAAAGCAGAATGAATTGAATGCAAAAATGCACCACCAGCATGTCTATGATGATCATTGCATGAAGGTAAATAAAGATAATATTTTGCAATATATTCAATAATAGGTAAAACGAACCGATTAAATTCATTATCATTGAAAGGTAAATATTGTCTCGCCTTAGTTATGTAAATTTTATTTTCTAAAATAATGTCCTTTATATCGTTTTTAGCTCCTAAACTTAGTGATATAGACCAGGGTAAAGATCTATTACGTATGTCTCGTTTAATATCTCTTCTTTTATTTAATAAACTAGCAATTGTATTACAAACATTTTTCATCATACGTTCCTTTTGTGTTAATAAAGTGTATTTAGAACTCAAAATTAATGTTGAGTTAGATATTTATTTTCTGAAATTTTAAAATTTTTGACCAATACAGTCTCCCAGCAAGCTGTTCTTTTATTTAAACGAATAATTTTCACCAGCGTTAATAGATAGTTATAACGAGTACCTTTTGTGAACTTACTAATATGCTCTATTAGAAACCACAGCAAATGCTTTTGTTGATATTGGTAGACATGGCATGAAAAACGCCCAGATATAGCTGCTGCAATTAGAAATGATCTTTCATGATGCTTTGCTTTAGAAATTGCCGCGCCAGTAAAATTATCACCAATAAATGTTTTCATTTTTATCTGAGCAAAGGTTAATTTTTTCAAAGTGTTATCTCCCACAATAACTGTCTATTATGTATTCACGGTTGTGACCTAACTTATTACTTATTTTTTTTAGTTTTTCTTTTATTTCAGGTGTCTTCGTTACTGATTTTCCACTTATAACTGGAGCTTCAATACCAAGTTCATTTTTATAGTCATCACAAGCAAAAGCTGCCCGTAAATCATGAATTTTTTCGATTCCAAACTCTTTCAAAATAGGTAAAGCAATGTTGTGAATTCGGCGGTAGAACGTGATTAGCTTTTCACTTTTAGGAATAAAAGAAACTCTATTACTTTGAGCTACTACAGCCATCTCAAGAGCAAAAACCACCCTTTTATTTGACTTAACTAAACGTTCGACTTTTTTACCCCGTCCTCCTTTTGTGCCTTTTCGTATATCAACATGTCCTTTGCTTTTAGTTTCTTTGAGACTTTTTTTTGCATCAAGCAATATTGCTTCTCGTAATCTCAAACCCAAAACCCGTGCAAGCCATATCAACAATGCAATGTCAAAACCAGCTTTAATGCTGATTTTTCTACAAGCCTTTTTGAGTACAAATAAAGACATATTGGGTGCGATTTTTCTTACATGGCTGCGTGGACCAAATAATGTTTTAGGACTCAACCAAATACATTTATCACGACGAAAGGCATGCATTACAACATTGATGCTACTTATTAGGTTATGAGCGTAATGCGTACTTATATCGCCAACCAATACACGATCTAATATCCGTAATGCATATAGTTCAAATAGATCTTGAGTGATATAAACTGCATTATTGGTGTTATTTTTTTTACAAAAATCAGCAAACAAATTAAATCGATGACAATGGGTACTTATGGTTGCAAATCGGTTACCTTTAATTTCTCTTAAAGCTTCTTTGGCCGAAAATTTTAGACCTTTTCCTTTGCCAAAATTACGTTTTGGATTTTTCATAAGAAAACCCTCCTATAAAATTATTGAAGTAGATAAATTAGTTAATATGTTTTGGTTCATTCATGTGCCAAAAAATGTTTAGTGTTAAGTAGGATTAAGGCCTACCGCCCATTGAATGAAATTTTTTGATGGTTTTTTATCGTCGAATATATGGCGGCTCTATTGGGTTGGCTAGCAGCTGATTTTCTAAAAAATCATATTCTTTTATTCAGTTTGATTTATCAATAATTAACAAAAACCCTTTAAGAGTGATGTTTTCCAAGGCAAATAGGTTCCCGTCTCTATTTGAAAAATCAAAATAAACAAATGTAAAAAACTTTTAGTTAATAGAAAAATAATGAGAAGGTTTTTCTAAAGCCGAAACAATTCTATGGATTTTTCAGCGTGTGTAAGCAAGAACAAATCATTTTTTAACTTGTTATTACAGTCGATAAATCGCTTTTGGTAGCGAACTGAATAACTTAAACTATATGGCTTCTCTTAATAGTTTAAGTACATTTTTCTACACTAATTGACAATATAATTCAGTAATTTGATAATTATCATTTCCTGATACCAGTGACTGTTATTTAGGCAGCGTGTAGTTCATAGGTAGCTACACGATGTTGTATCCTTTATCGATTATTTTAAGACTCATTAGTCTTAGTAAATACCATTTTATAATGGTATTTTTTTTGTACAAACCATTGAAACTTTATATAAAGTGGTTTGAGAAGTTTATTAAATTTCTTTAATACTTCTATATTGAAAGGCTCAAAAGAGCAAAATCGCTTTCGCGAAAACATCTTCTAATATACTCTTAAATATTTGTAAAGCCATAGCCGCACCGTAAATTGTAGTAGTGCAACAAAAATCAAAGTAAAATACAATAAATTCAGCAAGATAGAACAAACAAACCAAGAAAAACTCAATTTATTGTGTGTTTTTTTGTTAAATTCCCTCTTCAATTTTTATTTGTTACACATATAGAAAATATTGAAAACAACTGAATGTAGATAATTAATCATTTGAGTTTTGATCATTTATCTCCCACTTAATGGGTCAAAAAACAAATAAATTTATTACGAACACAGGTCAGTAATTAACTAGTTTTGACGAAAATTTAATTGCAATAAAAATGGATTTATCACAAGGTATATAAAACAAGGATGTATAACAAAAAATGGAGATGAAAGACCTTCATTTGTCGCTATATATTCACACGGTAGAATGTAACCATTAACGACAATGACGAGTAATAGACATGAACATACTTAAACCCTTATTTTTATCTTCGCTGTTAACACTGACCGCTTGTTCATTTACAGCTTATCAAGAAGCAGAGAATCAACCTGACAACAATTATAAAAAAGCCGAATCTTCATTACAGTTCAGATATGCACTTCGTCATTTGATGCCTCAAAAGGAAATCGTTTATCTCGAGCGAACCTTGGCGAATTCAGATTATGATCCTCAACGTTGGAAGCAAAGTATGGCTGACGAGGGTTTTATTACCTCTGGACTTTTGTCAGGTGGTTTAGATAACTCAGGTGCTGGTGCGGTCGGATTAATTGCTAAGTATGCCATGAAGAGTTATGAAAACCGCCCAACCATGCAACATACTTCATTCTTAGTTGTTCCAAAAAGTGAACATCCCAATGCCACAATGACTGTTGAAGAAGCAACCGATTTTTATAGAAAAAAAACCATAAACAACATTAAAGAAACAGCCGCGGAGTTTGGTTACTCCGTAAAATGTATTGATAACTGCACTGAAATGCGACCCGTGTTTGAATTGAATTTGATGAATAACGTAACTAACCATGTTTTCGCCCCTTCTGTTATATTTGTTAGCACCAGCTTGCTTGAGTTACATAAACCTGATGACCCACTATTAAACGTATTTGGAGAGGACACAGGCTTCATTAGTGACTTCGGTGGCTGGGTTGTTAGCTTTTACTCTGTTGACGTTACCGACGGTGAAAAAGCGACCTACACAACATTTATACGACCAGATAAAAGCATTCTAAAATACCCTAAAAATGCTGACCAAATAATCAGTACGCCAATTGGCAGGGATATTTACCGCAACTTCAGCGCTAAAATGAAATATTGGTACAAAGGTACATCAACAAAAGATGGTTATGCTGTATATAACGGCACAGTTTACCGCCTAGCTAACATATCGAGTTTTTCAAAATTCACAGGTTACCCAACCAGCAATTAATCGTTTTTAGTTATTATTGGATGGAATCGATGAGGTCAGAGTGTTTTAAAATACATTTTGACTTTAATTTCAAAAAATCATGACTTGTCGCCCATTTCCTTTAGTTTATTATTTATAACAATACAAGTTTTAATTATCGCAAAACATCACTTTGTTCCATTAAAACAATCGTAAGTAAAACATTATATTTTTTTATTGAAACAGTTTTTCCATGCTAGATTTAAAAAGTATTATTATTTTAATCCAGGAACTGTAGAGAGGGTACGCTTATGAAATTTTTAAAATTACAAGATTTATTAAACCGTTATAATATTCAGCGAGCAGCGTTTTGGCGTTGGCGGAAAGATTTAGGTTTTCCGGCATCTATCACACCGGAAAATACACGACCTATATGGCGGTTAACTGACGTAGAAAGCTGGGAGGAGAATAACTTTATAAAAAAATAATATACATTAATCAAGTGAAGCACATAGTAGAGAACTCTTTTAAGGAGTTTACCTCGTTTTCTGCTGCTTCTCTAAATGAATTATTTAGTTCATAGCTTGAAAAAGTATCGTTTCCCATAGTTCATAGGCCTCACGCTGTTCTTCTAGCCATTCATGTTTATTATACACGGCTAATATGCCTCCTAATGAGTGTCCTAGCATTTTTTCAGTCACGTGCAGCTCAACCTTTTTTGATGATAATATTGTCGAAAGTGATCTTCTGAAGTCATGGCAACTCCATCGTTCCATTTCCATATTTTTAACAATTGAACGACTTAGCTTGTTAATGGTTTGTGGACTAATATGCCTATTGTAACTTCCTGAAGGAAAGACAAAGTGAGTTAAATCACCAAATGTCTCTATTTGCCATTTAATAATTTTTAATGCTTCGGGAGCTAGTGGTCGAACAAATTTTTTATTCGTTTTACTTTTAGCTTTTGGAATCGTCCATAGCTTCGTATTTAAATCTATGTCACAAGCTTCCATGTGCCTAATTTCACCGAGCCTTGCGCCAGTGAGAATAGCTAATTTTATGGCATTTTTGGTTGTTGGGTAGCATTTTGATTGATTAAGTGCTTTCCAAATAACTAAAACCTCTTTGGGTGAAACAACCCTATCCCCTATTTCAGATGCTTTACCTACATCTTTTGGCGCAATCATTAAAATAGTAGAAGAAGAAATGATGTTACGTTTTATACAAAAACGCATACAGGTTTTCAGCCTAACAAGAATATCTTGTGCGGTTATTTCGGTATATTCATCTTCAATTTTATCAAAATAATTATACCATTCTCGAATTGTCACATCCTCGACAGGAAAATCAAACGCACCAATAGCATGACGTTTTAACGTGTAACAGTATAAGTTCTGAGTATTCTTACGAAGTTTTGAAACATGCCTATCTATAAATGCATAGATGCAATCATCAATACTAGCTCCACTTGGTGTTATTAGCCTTTTTAATTCGACGATTGGGTCTTTACCATTATTCAACAACTGACGTAATTCAGGGATTTTGTCTCGGGCTTGTGCTAAAGTCAGATCAGGAAAGCGACCAAGGGTTAAACGTTTTGCAATAGTTTGAAACCGATACCTGTACTGAAAAGAAATTGAGCCTGTTTGAGTGACACGAACACTTAATCCATCACGGTCAGCTAACTCAAACCTTTTTGCATGTGGTTTATTTAACAAAGATTTTAATTTTGAATAACTTATCGTCATATTGTGTACACAAAAAACCGCTCTAATGGCGTACACAATAAAATAGCTTTTGTGTACACACAAGGGTACACAAACAAGAAAAAACATCGATATTTAATAAAATACAGCAAGATACATTAACAACAATAAAAACTTCAACAGATTGTTTTACCTGGATAAAATGAAACAAGAATCTTCTCTAAACAACACAACTAACCAGCCAACGATTCTCTGGCACGATTATGAAACTTTCGGTATATCGCCGAAGTTTGATAAACCGTCTCAGTTCGCCGGTATACGAACCGATCATGATTTAAACATTATTGGCAAACCAGAAATGTTTTATTGTCGGCCGCCACAAGATTATCTTCCGCAGCCGGAAGCTTGTTTAGTTACGGGTATTACTCCGCAGAAAGCTCAGCAAGAGGGTTTATCTGAGGTTGAGTTCGCTGAACGTATTCATACGTTATTTACCCAACCTGATACCTGCGTTGCTGGCTATAACAGTATTCGTTTTGATGATGAATTTACCCGTTACCTTCTTTATCGTAATTTTTACGACCCTTATGCACGGGAATGGCAAAATGGTAATTCTCGTTGGGATATTATTGATATGGTACGAGCTTGTTATGCCCTTCGCCCTGAAGGTATAAACTGGCCAACCGTTGAGCGAGATGGCGAACAAGTGGTTAGTTTTCGTCTTGAGTTATTAACTAAAGCCAATGATATTGCTCATGAAGCCGCGCATGATGCGATGAGTGATGTTTATGCCACTATTGCGATGGCAAAGTTGATTAAAGAAAAACAGCCTAAGCTTTATGACTTTATTTTTAATCTGAGAAATAAAAAGCAGGTTGCTGAATTAATTGACGTTTATAATATGACGCCGATTGTTCATACCTCAAGTAAAATTTCATCGGAGCACGGTTGTACCAGTTGGTTCGCCCCTTTTGCTTATCATCCGGTTAATAAAAATGCCATTATCGCTGTAGACTTAGCGTTAGATCCACAGCCATTATTTGATTTAAGTAGCGATGAAATCAAAGCGCGATTGTATACTCGACACGATGAATTAGCCGATGACGAATTACCCATTCCCATAAAACTTATTCATCTCAACAAGTGCCCTATTGTTGCGCCAGCAAAAACATTATTGCCTGAAAATGCCGAACGTTTGAAGATCCCTCGCGAGCTTTGTTTAGCAAATTTGGCTAAGTTAAAACAGCATTTAGAAGTAAGAGATAAATTAGCAGAAGTATTTGCTGCCGAAGACTATAGCGACCAAGCAAAGCCAGACGCTGAGCACTCTCTGTATGGAGGTAATTTCTTTTCGCACGGTGATAAAGCACAAATGGATATTCTACGTGAGCTTTCACCTGAACAATTAGCGACTCACCCGTTTATTTTTCAAGATGAACGATTAATGCCTTTATTATTTTTATATCGAGCCAGAAATTATCCATTAACTTTAAGCAGTGCTGAACAACAAAAGTGGCAGCAGCGTTGCCAAGACAAAATTCAGTTTGGTGGCAAAGGCTTATTAAGTGCTGATGAGTTTATGATCACGTTAGAGAATTTAGCGCATGAACATGAGAGCGATGCAGGAAAAATGAAGGTGCTTAAAGCGCTTTATCAATACTTACAGTCTTAAGGCTAATAATATGAATGCCTTAGATAGTTAAACGTTAACTATCTAAGGCATGAAACTTAACTATCGCAATTCATATCTAGATAATTTATAAGGTTATTTGTTGTTTCTTCAATATTACTCACGTCACATGGAATGACTAATATTGTATTATCACTCGCCATACAGGCTAGAACTCCTAAGCGCTCGCCCATATCCTCAACAATCTTTGAAATCAATGTCGCTGCACCAATAACCGTTTTGATAATTATTTGTATATGATTGTGTTTGATTTCTAGAATCACAGAGTCAATAGACTGTTTAGCTCGAGGAATGTGTTGTTTTAATGGCAACCGATAAACAGCGTCATTATTGTTATTACGAAACTTTATTGCGCCCACCTTTTTCAATAAGCGTGAAATTCGTGTTTGTGTAATATTATCAAAACCACGTAATGACAACGCACGCGTTAATTGTAACTGAGAGCCGAAACGCTGGTCATTTAACAACGATTTTACCGCATCAAGTAGCTCAGGTTCTGAAATATTAATCATAAATATTGTCTACTATTTCCGTTATATAAAACAAAGGTTTCTTCCTAATCTAATGCTTTAGCGTTATAGGTTGTTCAATAAAACGGTCAATCCCTAAATACGATGCTTGAGCGCTTTGACTGTTATAATTACTCGGTTCAACCTGTTTGCTATAAGCTGTTTGCCATTCTATCAATGCAAAATCATCAATATTAAGCGTTAACTCCTCTCCATTTTCAAGAATAGCTTGAGCAATGACTCGATAACTTTTATAGCCAATTCGTGGTGAATCAAACTCTATTTCAACATTTTTCCATTCTGTATTTTCACTTAAATCTATTGAGCCAATTAAATGTTTTTCACCATTTTCAAAGGCATCAAACAGTTTTTGACGGGTTTTTCGCCCTTGCCAATAGAAATTGATTTTCACCGAAGCTTGTACATTGAATTTTGCTTTTAATGTCATCGGACTACTTGGTTTATATACTCTTTTAAAACTCTGCATACCAAAAGTATTGCTCTGTAATGGTTTTAATTGTATCGATAAGCTATGTTGTCCACTTGCACCAAAATCATTAATCGACGTACTTTCTCGGTCAAATAACCAACCGCGTTCAGGGCTATCAAAAAGCATAAAGGTTTCAAAGTCACTGCCATTAATAAGGTTTGTCCCTAAACGATAACTCACCTTGTTATTAGGTAAAACGATTTGTGTGATAGGTGCTTGCCATGGCAATTGATATAAACTGGTAACACGTTCATTAGCGCTAAACGTTAGTTGTGTTTTTGATGTGTCTTGAGGTTGAACTGTATCTAAAACTTTATTAGCGGTAATAACACCGTGACCTCCTGATTGGGTTATTTCCGTATTACGAATTTTAGACAATGTTTTAAGGCGTTTCATTACCGTATAGCGATTAGTACCTGTTGCAGGTGTTGGTTTATAACCTTTAACATAAATAGGCACTATTTCTGCGCGATGAAATTTTTCACCATCAAGCCATACATACAAAATAAAGCTATGTTGAGTCGCACTAAAGTTTTGATCGAATATAAAATTCCCCATTGAATAGGCAATTAACTTATTATCATAAAGCTCTAAACCTTGAGTAACATGAGGATGATGGGCTATCGCTAGCGCTGCACCTGCATCTAAAGAAGATTTCAATCGTTGTTCAGTAACCCCTGTAGGGCTATTGGCGTACTCTTGGCTACCATGGTATTGAACAATGGTGATATTACCTTTTTCGACTTGCTTGGTCACAGAACTCAACATATTTTCCATTGAGCCATATGCTGCACCACCATGATCGTTATTTGCCGTTTGTGTGGGATTTGCGCTACCTTCCCAACCTACGTAACCAAGCATAGAAAAGTTATTGTTCTTTATTTTTTGTTCATGGGCTTTCAAGGCAGACTTTTCATTAATACCTGCACCAGAATAAGCCAACTGACTTTGAGATAAAAACTTTAACGTAGAATGTAATCCTGAATCCATATAATCATAAGTATGGTTATTACCGAGGGATACATAATCAATACCTGCCCAACTTAACGCATCTAATATTTCAGGTTGAGAATAAAAAGTGACTGACTTTGGTGCTCGTTCAGTCGGTTTTTCATCGGCAATTTGTGTTTCTAAATTAACGGCAGCGTAATCTGCGATACTCATGTAAGGTTTAATATGCGAGACAATAGCGCGACTATCTGCTGCTTTATTATCTGGATGTATCAATATTTCATCACCAAAATAAGGTTTATAAAACCGTCGTCCCATCATAACGTCGCCACCAAAGGCCAACATAACCCGATTTTTCGCTTTTTTAACTAAAGTTATATCACTAATGTTTTTCTCTTTATCTAGAGATTGCGATAATTCAAAATGGCTGAATGTTTGAACATTAGAGAAATAATTAGGATGGGATAAAACAATTTGGTAACTATCAGAAATATTAGCATGAATAACAAATGTGCCTTTCTGGTTTGTGGTAACTTTTTTATCTCCCACCTGCACATCAACACCAGCAAGTGATTTTCCTTGTTCGGTATTTACCTTGCCATTAATAACAAAAGTATCGTTAGCGAAACTGTTTACCGTTACCATGAATAATAAAACTGACCAGAACTTGTTCATTAAAACTCCTAATTTAAAACAATCAACATGTACTACTATATAGATTTTTCATTGAAACTTTTATTCATAAAACAAACATCCCTATAACCTAAGGGTATGGACTTAAACCTGATTAAACTCATTAGCATTACCTATAGCCTTCATTTATGAATCACCAAAATTTTATAAATATTAATGTTGAGAGAATTGAGTGAGGATAAGTCATACCCTATTAATGATGAAACAGAGGCAATAATGAAAAATTCAACAACTAATAATGATGGAGAAACAACTGAAGATAAGAAAATAGCCAATTCATTTTTTACGCGTAGTACATTAAGTGATGCACATGTTAAACCCTCACTGTCTACTTATGAAAGCGACGATATAACGCCCTTTTATATATTAGGGTATAATTAAGAAATTGAATGATTGCTTTTGGGTGGATTTGGTTGTAAATGTCAAAACAACTTTTTTAAAGATTTTTAAACTTTAGTGTTAATACGATTTAACAGCTTTATTATTGTCTAGATCCCGTCCTGTGATAACAGGAGATGTAATTAATTCATCATGAGAAAAAACGTTATTGAACTAAGGTTTAATAACGTTATGGTTTCCACTTACGTATTACTGTTATTAACTAATGAGCAAGTTAATTAACAAATTTACCGGCAAGCTTTTTCAAATACTTTCCTTGATGAATGACTAATTCACCATTTAGCATCACATGCTCTATCCCTGTTGAATATTGGTTCCAAGTAGAAAAGTCAGCCTTCGCACTAAAGGTTTTTGGATTGAATACAATAATATCAGCTTTATAGCCTTTAACTAATTTCCCTCTATTGTCTAAACCAAGAATTTCAGCCGTTTTACTTGAACTTTTTTTAATAAAGTCAGCTAAAGTAAGTAGTTTCTTTTCAACAACATACTTTTGATATTTTTTAGGGAAGCTCGCATACTTCCTTGGATGACCATTAGTTCCATCTGACGATGTAACCACCCAAGGTTGTATCATGAATTTTTCAACATCTTGTGGCGACATATTAAAAGAGGCAACACGAACATCACCTTCTTGTACTAATTGAATCGCTGTAGTAATGGCGTCTGATGATCTTTTGTTTGCCACTTCAGCTAGAGTTAATCCAACAAGCTCTTGGTTTTTAAAAGCAGTGATCAATAATGATTTTGGTCCACCGCGCCGGCGAATGTTTTCAGTAATTTCGCTACGTAGTTTTTCGGCTAACTTAGGATCATTTAATCGTTTATAAAAGGCTTCTTTTGAATCAGCCATGACCCATTTGGGCATTACTGCACTGTGTAATTTAGTGCCTGAAGCTAACCAAGGGTATTGATCAGCTGAAATACTTAAACCGCTCGCTTGAGCTTGCTCTACTTTTTCAATGACATTTTTACTTTGCCCCCAAACATCAACACCCAACGCCTTAATATGAGCAAGGTGAAGATGTATATCCGCTGCACTTGCAATATGAATAGCTTCGTCGATTGCTGCACTTAAACCGATATTAAAAGTACTTTCGTCGCGTAAATGCGTATCATAAACCCCGCCATATTTACTCGCAATTTTAGCCAGCGTTACGACTTCTTCGGTATTGGCAAAACTTCCCGGTACATAATAAAGCCCGCTTGATAAACCTAGCCCGCCAGCCTCCATTGCTTTCGTCAATAATAGCGACATTTCGTCAAGATCTTCTTTTGTTGCAAAACGTTGAGCTCGGCCCATTACTTCTTCACGCAGACTGCCGTGACCAACGAGTAAACCAACATTAGTACCAATACCATTAGCTTCGAGGTCTTCAGCTGCTTTTGCAATATCGACGGGACCTTCACCATCATTTCCATTAATAACCGTCGTTACGCCTTGGGTCAGGTAATTTAAATTATGATTTTTATCCTGACTATAAAGCTCTGCTAAGCTATGTGTATGTGGATCAATAAAACCTGGGCTAACTACTTTGCCTTTAGCATCAATGACTATTTTAGCAATTACGTTATGATCACCTTGTGGATAAACACCACAAATAATATCACCGCATAGTACGATATCTAATGCTTGTGCTTCACCATGGATACCTGTGTAAACTTGGCCATTTTTAATTAAGGTATCAACCTGCTCTTTCGGTTCAAAAGAACAAGAAAATAAACTAAGCAAACAGCCCGTTATTAATACTTGTTTAATCATTTTCTGACTCATTAACCCTGACCTATTCTTTATTATGATTAGTGTTCGACAGCATTGTTCTCATTAATAGTGTTGATGCATTTTTCGCAATAATTTTAATGTTTTCACGATTTGATTCATCACCCATCTCATAAGTAATAGCATGAACATTATAATGATCCGCAAAATATTGTTTCGACACGCCATTATTCGGTGTATTTCCTGGCTGCAGTAATACTCTAAAGTTAGGCATGGCTTTGTCTAATTGACCTAACCAATGCTTAACAAAATAAGGTTCTTCTACGCCGTAATTTACTGGCATGGTGTAAAAAACATCTTTCTGTGTTGAATGAAAATCTACGGCAAATTTGATTTTTTCACCTTTTGCTACGAGTGACCTCAGATAGTTATTTATATGCTGGGTTTCGGGTTGGCTGAAGTTAATCCAATCTCTATTCAGATCTAAACCATTGGCATTATGTCGCCAATTCCCCATAGACACACCGTCTGGATTAATATTGGGAATAACTAATACGTTATATTTATCACGAAACTGCTTAGCTAAATCGTTATCTGCAAGTAATGTTTCAACAAAAGGAAATAACGCTAAAGCGCCGGTAACTTCTGGGGGATGCTGACGCCCCAAGATCACTAGCCATTCATTACCAGAGCCTATTGATTCAATTTTGTAAATAGGACGTTTTTGTACCGATTGTCCCAATACATCAAGACCGATGTTATCGTTGCTAATCAGTTTATTCGCCCAATCTATATAGTATTGGTTATCGATAATTTCTTGACCCGCAATATAAATCGCATTTGGTGATGCTTCAATATTCATGATCAGTCGTTTACCATTAATTTTATGGGGTTGTAGCTTCCAATTTTGTCCGTCTTGGCTAACTTTAGGAAGGTATCTGTGTTTGTCCCCCTTCACTATCATCGTTATTTTAATCATTGCTGATTGCTTGGCTTGTATTTTAAATGCATACCATGGGCTTGAGTTAATAGGAGTATTTTCAGGTTTTAGTTGGATTAAATACTCGTTATTTCCAAGCGACTTACACTCATCCATACGTCCTGCAGAAAAATCAGCGGTTAAAATAACATTGCCCGAATTACATGTTTGCGTATTAATACTTTCATCATTTGAAGCACAAGCGGCAAGTAATAAGACTGAAAATGACAATGCGCAAATAAATAATAATTTTTTCATAATTAATCTTTAAAGTTGAATGGTTAATATAAAGATGGCTCGGCTAAAGTGATTTGCCAAGCCATCTTTGTTATTTTACAGTAAGAAAATATTAATATTTAAAATGATTTACTTAGATTTAAATAAACGTAACGACCACGGTTTGAGTGGTAATCTCCTGAGTAACCGTGCCAGAAGTTATCTGCTAATGGCGGCTCTTCGTCAGCAATATTTCGAACACCTAAACGTGCGTATGTACCTTCAAGAGGGCTACCTTTACCAAATTTATATGACGCATATACATTTACAGTTGTCATACTAGCAATCGGTAAAAACACTTTTACTTCATCATCATTGGTATAATCTGCACTGGTATCAATAAATTCACTGACGTAATTAACACTTATACCAGCTCCCCATTGATTAAGTTTCCAGTTTAACGACGATTTAGCACGCCATTCAGGATTACCATCTTTTAAGATTAAATCGCCGACACCTGCAACTTCTACCTCTGCAAGGTTAGGATATTTATCTAAATTTTTCTGTGCTTCAAGTACGATTGCAGAAAGACTATCAACAGATGTTTCATATTTAGTTAAATGTGCTGCATTAATGTTAAATTCAAAATCACCAAATGATGTTTCAAAATCATATACTATGCCAAAATCAATACCTGTCAATTCTTGGCTTGCTGCATTTATATATCGGTTATTTACTTGGCTAGCAACTAGTTCACCATCACGAATAACATTAGAATTACCAGTGCCTCCGTCTTGACGTATCACATAATCGTGCGCTAGCACCGTTTCATAAGGAGCAAGAAAAACGAGATTCTCTTGGTCAATATTCCAATAATCGATAGTGAACGTTAAGTTATCAGTCGGTTCAAGAACGAATCCAAAAGAGGTATTCACACTGTCTTCTGGCTCAAGGTCTGAATTACCTTGACGGTTATCAATAACCGCATAGGTTTCATCAGTTACAGGGTCATACTTAGAAGAACGACGTGGCATGCTTGCTTCTTCAGAGCTTTGTTGTAAGCCAGGTACTTTAAAGCCACCAGCATACGATGCTCTCACACTTAACCAATCTGTCGGTTTGTAAAATAAAGCAACTTTAGGTTTGAGTGCATCACCGCCATCAGAAAAATTTTCATAGCGTGCTGCTAATTGAACTTCAGCATACTGATCACCGCTATCAATTAATGGCACGATAAGCTCTGCATAAGCTGAACCTACATTACGGCTAGCACTAGAATCAGTTGTTGCGCTACTTCCATACAATGAGCTTTCATTCACAACACCTGAAGCATCAATAAAAGGCAAGCTTCCGTCTACATATTTTGAACGGTCACTGTCGTAAGTTTCACGACGAAACTCAATACCTACAGCAAGCCCAGCGTCACCGGCTGGCATAGAGAAAATTTCTGGGTTACTTGCTTTGAAATCAATCGACGCAAGGCTAGTTTGCGATAAAGTATGCGCTTCAATTAAAAACTGGTCGCTGATTGATGGAGACACTAAAGTTCTATTACCAATAGTATTTGGATTGTTAACATCACCCCCACCAAAAACGTTATATGCGGTGGCTGAATCTGTACTGTTCACTGCTTTTTCAAAGGCATTTACATCAATACGTGTGCTTCGGTCATTCGTTTCGGCTTCACTATAAAATGCAGCACTTTCCCAATCCCATGCACCCATATAACCTTTAAAGCCGGCAAGTACACGAAAACTACTGTCATCAACCGTAACTGTTCTTGGCCCTATATCAGTAGGACGATATCTGCGTAAAGTTACTTCTTCGCCAAATGGATTGTAAAAGGCATCTGCAGATATATTAAAGCGATGCTTACTGCCGTTATGATTTTGCTCTGATTGATTCGTCAATTCCGCTTGGTAATAAATACCTTCCGCAAAAAACTCAACATCATCATTAACTTCATGCGTAAAGTGAGTATAAAAGTTAACTCTTTTTGCATCTGAAGATAAAGGACGAGTGGTTCCTCGATCAAAACGGATATCTCTACCGGAACTGCCCTGGTCAACACAAACATTTTCAACTGTCAGTGCTGAATCTACACAACCGGATAAAGTGTCAGGTTGTAAATGAAATCTTCCTAAGCTATCACTGTCAAACTCGCCCCAAGGCGTATCTGAACTTCGATTATCTAATTGTGTATCACCAATAAATTCTTCAGGTAACCCTGCGTATTCGCGTCTATCGTGACTTGCCGAATATGGACGCTCTGTTGCCATCATGCCGTTACGGTTATAGATACTTAAAGATCCAACAAGGTTAGAAAGACCGTTATTAAGCTCGACACCACCTAAATAAGTAAAAGTTGTTTCATTTAATGGTGTACCTTGAGAACCACCATGTCTAAGGCTCACTTTGTTACCAACATATTCACTATCAAGCGCATAGTTAACTACGCCAGCAATAGCATCCGAGCCGTAAACAGCAGCAGCACCATCACGCAACACTTCTAATGAACGTAAGCCTGAAACAGGTAAAGTGTTTGAGTTAACGGTATTTACAGGTACTTTGTTAGCGCCTGATTTAGATTGTGTACCAGGATGATTTACCATTCGGCGACCATTAAGTAATACTAAGGTATTACCAGCACCTAAACCACGCAGGTTGAATGAGCCAACATCACCACGGGCATCATTGACGTTTGAAGAACCGGTAGTTTCACCAAAATTAACAGAGCCCATTTGTGGAATGGAGCGAAGTAGTTCATCTCCTGACATGGCAGCTGAGTTTTCAATATCCGCAGCCGTCATTGTTGTTACGGGCAATGGACTAATATCAGTAGCACGTTTAACGTTAGAGCCAATAACACTAATTCGCTCTACTTTCTTTTCTTCTGCTTCAGTTGATGTTTCTTCGGCATGAACTTGAAAAGTAACTTGGGCTGTTAATGCCGTGATAACGCATAAGGTTAAGTGCTTTAATTTATGTGATTTTTTCGCTTGTTGTTTCATTTCTTCCACCTTGTATAATTTAATTGTGGTCATTTTTGTCGAATATTTATATCCGATCATTTTTTTATTAAACTCACCTTGCCCAAAGTCATTCAACAATACCATTACTAGAATATCCGAACCCTATAACCTAAAGTTATGTACAATCAAGATTATCATAAAGTAAGCGTTTATATATGCGATAGTTGATTGATTAGAACCTTTGGTTATGCTTTTGTTAACTTTTTGAACTGCTTATTGGTTGATTACCCTTTACAATCAGATTTCTGTTTTTGAACATACAGTTCATTCATTATAAAAATAAAAGTGTCATAAAAATAAAGGCAACGAATAACATGCAACTAGAAATATCAATAATAGAAACATTTATAATCGCTTTATTAATTCTTTTCACGGGATACTTTTTAAATAGTAAAGTGATGTTTTTAAGAAATAATAATATTCCTGAACCTGTGGTAGGAGGCATTGTGTTCTCAATACTTTCAGCCATTTTATATATATATTTTGAGGTAAACTTTCTATTCGACATGTCTTTTAAAACACCATTAATGACCATTTTTTTTACAACGGTCGGATTAGGTGCAAGTTTTGCGTTACTTATTAAAGGTGGTCCTAAAGTTTTGTTGTTCCTGGGTGTCGCCACCTTATATTTAATTGTGCAAAATGCGGTGGGTGTTTCGATAGCAATGGCTACAGGACTAGATCCTTTAATGGGACTCATTGGTGGTTCAGTTACCCTTTCTGGCGGCCATGGTAATGGTGCAACATACTCTGATTTATTCATTAATGAATATGGTTTACCTAGTAGTGTCTTTGAATTAGCGATGGCGGCCGCAACTTTAGGTCTAATTTTAGGTGGGCTTGTTGGTGGCCCCGTCAGCAAAAGATTGATCACAAAATACAATTTGAAACCCGATAACTCGTACCACGAAGAACTTGACGATACCATCACCTTTGATCCTGATGATCATGATCTTGTTACGCCAAGAAAGATGATGGAAACTTTATTTGTTATTTTAAGCTGTATGTATTTAGGTAATATCGGTTATTTAGCCCTAAAATCTGTGGATGTTGTGTTACCTGCTTTTTTAATTCCATTATTAGTAGGCGTTGTTATTACCAATTTTACCGAGTTCACTAAAACCTATAAAATTAGCCGAGCGTGTATTGATTTATGGGGTACGATGGCACTTTCAATGTTTTTAGCAATGGCATTAATGTCACTTAAAATTTGGGAGTTAGTTAGCCTAGCTGGCCCAATGATATTTATGATTCTCGTACAAGCTGTCATGCTCATGTTATTTGCTTATTTTATCACTTTTAGAATAATGGGAAAAAATTATCACGCTGCAATTATGGCTGGTGGACACTGTGGGTTCGGCTTAGGCGCTACACCAACGGCGGTTGCTAATATGGAATCTTTGGTTTCTCGTCATGGCCCTTCCCCTCAAGCATTTTTGGTTGTGCCACTAGTTGGTGCATTTTTTATTGATATTACCAATGCGTTGGTTATACAGTTATATTTAAGTTTTCCATTTATGAATGGTTAAAGTCGGACAGTATAAAACACTCATTAATATTTTGATTTTTAGGAAACACAATGCGCTTAAGACATATTGAAATTTTTCATGCTATTTATACCACTGGTTCAATCACCAATGCCGCTAAAATATTGCATGTGTCGCAACCGTCTGTCAGTAAAGTGTTATCTCATGCTGAGCTTCAATTAGGTTTTAACTTATTTGACAGGGTTAAGGGCCGACTTATCCCAACGGATGA
This sequence comes from Colwellia sp. BRX8-5, assembly GCF_014077325.1. Classification (NCBI taxonomy): domain Bacteria; kingdom Pseudomonadati; phylum Pseudomonadota; class Gammaproteobacteria; order Alteromonadales; family Colwelliaceae; genus Colwellia; species Colwellia sp. BRX8-5. The sequence continues at coordinate 27,834 of NZ_JACGVR010000009.1, read as the reverse complement.
AGCTGAAATGCTCTTTGATGAAGTTGACAAAATTTATCAACAAATGCGTTCAATCAAAAATACCGCGCAAAATATTAAAAAGTCAGAATTTGGAAGCATAAGTTTAGGGGTTTCTCCTGCACTTGGTTTTGATGTTATCCCAAATGTCATTGCCAACTTCCATAAAGACTTTCCTAATGTCACTTTCGATATTCAAACTATTCATAACGACGAAATGATGCAAACGCTATTAGAGCATAAATGTGACTTAGCGGTTTTGTTTTCTCCTAAAACACTGCCGGGGTTGACCTCTGTTTCATTAGCACAATCTGAGCTGGTTATTGTCTATCCTAAAGACAAATTCCCGCATTGTCCGACAAAGTTAACCCTTAATGAAGTCTGTGATCTTGAATTTATTGACATAAGCGACAGCGGCCCCTTAGCTGAAATGCTATGGGCAAGAATTATGGAGGAAGACATTAATTTCAAATCAACAATCAAAGTTCAAACCTACTTTATTGCCGCTAGATTAGTCGCTAGAGGCGTAGGTGTATGTGTTGTCGACCGTTTTACTGCAGAAGGTAACTTAAGCGATAATGTCGCTATAGCATCTTTCGAACCCACTTTAGCTTTTAATATAAATGCTGTTCATCTTGAAAACCGTAAGTATTCAAAGGTTATTGATGAGTTTATGCCATACCTAACCCTAGGATTTTAAAGGAATAAAACAAAAACATAACCCTAGGTTATGATCAATTAAAACCTTGTCACTTTTAATGCATGCTCACTAAGTTAAGCTCTGGATACAAATAAAAATTATCCACGTTTAACTTTAGGAATACAGCTATGCATATTGCTTCTCCATACTTATTATTTATCGGCGACGCCACCGACCAACTGTCAATAAAAATGGCGCGTGGTGTTTCAGATTGGCGCCCAGAACTATGCATTGGTGAATATGCGGTTACTGGTTGTAAAGTTTCAACGGGAATTAAAAAATTAAATATCAAGCAAGCCGCGGAGAAAGGCGCAAAATCTTTCATTCTTGGCTTTGCCAACAGTGGCGGTGTACTAGATAAAAAATGGCTACCCTATATTATTGAAGCTTTAGACAACGGCATGGACATAGTTAGTGGCTTGCACAATAAACTTACCGATTTCCCAGCAATTGTCGCTAAAGCTAAAGAAACAAACCGAAAATTACTTGATATTCGTCATCCTAAAGCCGAATTTATTACGGGAACTGGCGTTAAGCGCACCGGTAAAAGGCTCCTTACGGTAGGAACTGACTGCTCGGTTGGAAAAATGTATACCTCTCTAAGCTTAGAGAAATCAATGAAAAAACATAAAATGAATGTTGATTTTCGTGCAACAGGACAATGCGGAATTTTAATAGCAGGTACTGGTGTAGCTATTGACTGTGTTATTTCAGACTTTTTATCAGGGGCCGCTGAGTCTTTATCTCCGAATAATGATAGCGAACATTGGGATATTATTGAAGGTCAAGGGTCGCTCTCTCACCCAGCTTTTGCAGGGGTTAGTTTAGGTTTACTGCATGGTTCTCAACCTGATGCTTTGGTTATTTGTCATGACTTAAATCGTAGTTATATGCGCGGCTTACCTCATAGTAAATTTCCGAGCATTGAGGCAACCATCAACTTAAATTTACAAGCCGCAAAATTAACCAATCCAAACACTAAAGTTGTCGGTATTACGGTGAATACTTCAAGTGTTAGCGTCGAAGAAGGGCAACGTATTTGTGCTAAACTAAGTGAGGAATTTTCGCTTCCTTGTGTTGACCCATTAAGAGATGGTACAGATAGCATTGTGGCTACTTTGTAATGGTGACAGAAAATAAAGCAAGTGAAAAACAGCATTCAGTTAACAAACTGACAATCAACGTTTTCAATGAACAACTGCGATTAAAAAGTGTTTTTCGTATTGCTCGAGGCGCAAAAACTCAAGCAAATGTGGTTGTAGTAACAATAGATGATGGAACACATTGTGGTTGGGCGGAAGCAGTACCATACGCTCGTTATAATGAATCTGTGGATATTGTTATGGAACAAATTAGCGCGCTAGCTTTAACCGAGATAACCAATAAAAACATTGGTGAAACGCTTGCTTCCTTACCTGCAGGAGCAACACGAAATGCTTTAGATTGTGCTTGGTGGGATCTACAGGCTAAAAAACTAAACACAACGGTCGAAGAATTATTACACCTTGATCCTGCTAAAGCTTGTATTACAGCTCAAACACTCAGTATAGATACGCCTGAAGCTATGGCTGAAGCCGTTACTAAACTTAATAACCCGCCATTAGTTAAAGTTAAGCTTGATAATCAAGATATTATCAAAAAAATGACAGCTATCGCGCAGGCAGCGCCTAACAGCGAATTCATTGTTGATGCTAACGAAGGCTGGTCAATTGATGATTTGGCGAACAACTGTGCACAGCTTAAAGCGTTAAACGTTATTTTAATTGAACAACCCCTTCAAGCTGGACATGATCAAGCCTTAATTAATTTTGACTCACCCATTCCTCTTTGCGCTGACGAATCCTGTCATACTCGTGCAGAGCTTGATTATTTAAAAGGTCGTTATCAAGTTATTAATATAAAACTCGATAAAACAGGCGGCTTAACCGAAGCAGTTTTGCTGGCTCAGCAAGCAAAACGTCAAGGCTTCGAAATTATGCTCGGGTGTATGGTTGGAAGTTCTTTAGCCATGGCCCCAGCTGCATTACTTGTTAACAAAGCACGTTATGTTGACTTAGACGGCCCATTACTTATACGCGATGACCGAGAGTTTGGTTTCAGTTTTGACAAAGGGGTGATGCAACCTCTTCCACCGATTTTATGGGGCGGTCCGCATACATTGCAAGCAGCGAGTAATTTACTTATTGATTAATTTTTATGTTTCTCTTTATTCCCTTAAAGACTTCAATTTTTTGAAATGTCTAAGCCCTGCTTGCAGGGCTTTTTTTTAAGTTTTAATTAGAAATTAAAATGAATCGCCAGGAATACGTACCCAACCTTCCATTAATACCCGAGCACTTCGGCTCATTACGGCTTTATCAACAATCCAAGCGCCATTAACTTCACTGGCTTGTGCTCCTACTTTAAGCGTGCCTGATGGATGACCAAAAGTCACAGATTCTGATCCTTCACCTGCAGCATTACCAGTAGCAAGAGCAACTAAGGTACCAGGAATAGCGGCTGCTGCGCCAATAGCCACTGCAGCTGTGCCCATCATCGCATGGTGTAATTTACCCATAGACAATGCGCGAACGTGTAAGTCAATATCGCTTGCTAAAACAGCTTTACCACTTGAGGTAACATAATCTTTTGCTGGTGCAACAAAAGCAACTTTGGGCGTATGTTGGCGAGCCTCGGCTTCTGAAAGTTCAGTAATTAAGCCCATTTTAATCGCGCCATAAGCACGAATCGTTTCAAAGCGTTCTAGTGCTGCAGGGTCGCCATTAATGGCTTCTTGTAACTCGGTGCCGGTATAACCAATTTCATCTGCATTTAAAAAGATGGTTGGGATACCTGCGGTGATCATGGTTGCTTTAAAAACGCCAACACCGGGTACCTCTAGGTCATCAACAATATTCCCCGTTGGAAACATCGCCTCTGATGGATCAACGGGCGCGATAAATTCAACCGGTACTTCTGCCGCAGGGAAAGTAACCCCGTCGAGCTCGAAATCTCCTGTTTCTTGTACTTCACCGTTGGTGATAGGTACTTGAGCAATAATCGTTTTCGAGATGTTTTTTTGCCAAATACGTACGGTACAAATACCGTTTTCAGGAATACGCGTTGCATCAACAAGGCCAGAATTAATCGCAAATGAGCCAACTGCAGCGGTTAAGTTACCGCAGTTACCACTCCAATCAACAAACGCTTTATCGATAGCCACTTGGCCAAATAAATAATCTACATCGTGATCGGCTTGGTTTGATTTTGCTAAGATAACGGTTTTGCTGGTGCTTGAGGTTGCGCCGCCCATACCATCGGTTTGTTTGCCGTAAGGATCTGGACTACCAATAACGCGTAGCAGCATATTATCGCGTGCTTCGCCGGCAACCTGACAACGTTCAGGTAAATCAGTTAAATTAAAAAACACACCTTTTGAAGTGCCGCCACGCATATAAGTAGCAGGAATCTTTACTTGAGGTATGTGTACTTGGGGAGTATGAATCATCAGTTTTCCTTCAATATTTTTCGCTTCTCAAAAGACGCTTTAGCTAGGTTGAATGATGTCACATAGCGGTCTATGCTGCTGCCATTATCTTTACTAAAAAGCTTTTTGCTTTACGATTTTGTCACTAATAAAAAGCAGCAAATTAGTTACCTAAATTGCTGCTTTAATTAAAATTACACCGAGTTGATTTTTATAAGAAGTGTTTTATCAATGCCAATGCGCAGTTGACTAAGGTCAATGAGCACTTTAAACCTAGATAAAACATTAAAAATCAATTATCTATTAGACTCCAAGAAGTCATTCGCAAACTTTTGCAATACGCCACCCGCATTGTAAACTGACACTTCTTCGGCGGTATCTAAACGACACTTAACTGGTATCGTTAATAATTCGCCGTTGGTACGGGTCATTAACACGTTCATTTCAGCGCCCGGTGACATTTCACCGTTACCTGCAACATCAAATGTTTCGGTACCATCAATATTGTAGGTATGGCGTGTTTCGTTATTAACAAACTGCAAAGGTAAAACACCCATGCCCACTAAGTTAGTACGATGAATACGCTCAAAACCTTCGGCAACGATCACTTCAACGCCGGCTAAACGAACACCTTTAGCCGCCCAATCACGTGATGAACCTTGACCATAGTCAGCGCCAGCAACGATAATTAACGGTTGCTTACGCTCCATGTAGGTTTCAATCGCTTCCCACATACGTGACTCTGTGCCCTCTGGCTCTATACGCGCCAGTGAACCTTGTTTAATGTCACCCTTGTCATCACGACACATTTCATTTAACAATTTAGGGTTAGCAAAAGTTGCTCGTTGCGCGGTTAAATGATCGCCGCGATGCGTTGCATAAGAGTTAAAGTCTACTTCAGGTAAGCCCATTTTATCTAAATAAGCCCCTGCAGCACTATCGAGTTGAATAGCATTTGAGGGTGATAAATGATCTGTGGTGATGTTGTCACCTAAAACTGCTAACGGACGCATACCTTTCATGGTACGTTCACCCGCTAAGGCGCCTTCCCAATAAGGTGGACGACGAATGTAGGTGCTCATTTCTCGCCAATCGTAAAGCGGAGATTCAGCCGGTTCAAAAGCGCCTAAATCAAACATCGGCGTATAAATTTTCTTGAACTGCTCTGGCTTAACACAGCTTGCAACTATCGCATCTATGGCTTCGTCAGTTGGCCAAATATCTTTTAAGGTAATATCATTACCTTGTTGATCTTGTCCGAGTACATCTTTTTCAATATCGAAACGCATCGTACCGGCAATAGCATAAGCAACTACTAACGGTGGTGAGGCTAAAAAGGCTTGTTTAGCATACGGATGAATACGTCCGTCAAAGTTACGATTACCCGATAAAACCGCCGTTGAATAAAGATCACGGTCGATAATTTCTTGTTGAATTTTTGGATCTAACGCGCCCGACATGCCGTTACAAGTTGTACAAGCGTAACCGACAATACCAAAACCCATTTTTTCCATTTCAGATAATAAACCGGCTTCTTCTAAATAAAGTTTCGCGACTTTTGAACCTGGTGCAAAAGATGATTTAACCCAAGGCTTGCGCAATAAGCCAAGCTCGTTAGCGCGTTTAGCCACTAAGCCTGCCGCCACAACGTTGCGAGGGTTCGAGGTATTAGTACAACTGGTTATAGCGGCAATAATAACCGCGCCGTCTGGCATTTCTCCGGCTTTTTCTTGTGCTTTACAGGCATCAAGGTCCTTCGCTATGCCTTTTGACGACAATTCGCTGGTCGGTAAACGACTGTGCGGATTAGACGGGCCAGCCATATTACGACCAACTGATGATAAATCAAACTCGATAACGCGGTCATATTCAACGTCAGCTAAGTCATCAGCCCATAAACCGGTATGTTTAGCATAGGTTTCTACCAGTTCAACTTGCTCTGGCTCACGGCCGGTCAGTTTTAAATAATCAATGGTTTGTTGATCAATATAAAACATTCCTGCTGAAGCGCCATATTCTGGTGTCATGTTCGAAATAGTAGCGCGGTCACCTATAGTTAAACCTTTGGTACCTTCACCAAAGAATTCTAAGTAACTTGATACCACTTTTTGATTACGCAAAAATTCAGTAATAGCTAAAACCAAATCAGTAGCTGTAATACCCGGTTGGCGTTTACCTACCAGTTTTACGCCAATAATATCAGGTAAGCGCATCATCGACGGGCGACCTAACATGACAGTTTCAGCTTCTAAACCACCGACACCAATAGCTATAACACCTAAGCAATCGATATGTGGGGTATGGCTGTCGGTGCCAACACAAGTATCAGGAAAAGCAACACCGTCACGGAGTTGAATAACCGGTGACATTTTTTCCAAATTGATTTGATGCATAATGCCATTACCCGCAGGAATAACATCAACATTTTTAAACGCTGTTTTGGTCCATTCAATAAAATGGAAACGGTCTTCGTTGCGGCGGTCTTCAATGGCACGGTTTTTTTCAAACGCATCACTTTCAAAACCAGCATGTTCAACAGCAACAGAATGATCAACAATTAATTGCGTCGGTACAACCGGGTTTACTTTTGAAGGATCACCACCTTGCTCGGCAATGGCATCACGCAGACCCGCTAAATCAACCAAAGCCGTTTGACCTAAAATATCATGACAAACAACACGTGCCGGATACCATGGAAAATCAAGATCTTGCTTACGCTCAATTAATTGCTTAAGTGAATCTGTTAAGGTTTCAGGTGAACAACGGCGTACCAATTGTTCAGCTAATACGCGTGAGGTATAAGGTAGTTTTGCGTAACTACCGGCGCTTATTGCTTCAACCGCCCCTCGAGTATCAAAATAATCTATATTGATGCCGCCAATTTTATAACCGGGCAGCGGTTTGCGATGTTCATAATTCATAGTCATTACCTTTCGCTGATAGGTGGAACCGTTCTCGGCTTAGCGCCTTTGTAGTCAGCACTTGGACGAATAATACGGTTATTTGAACGTTGCTCCATAATGTGAGCAGACCAACCTGTTACGCGTGAACAGACAAAAATAGGGGTAAACAATTTAGTGGGAATACCCATGTAGCTGTACGTTGAAGCATGGAAAAAATCAGCGTTACAGAATAACTTTTTGGTATCCCACATGAATTCTTCACAGGCTACTGAAATATCGTAAAGTGACGTATCCCCATTTTCAGCCGCTAACTTTTCAGACCATGCTTTAATAATGACATTACGTGGGTCTGAAGTACGGTAAATTGCGTGACCAAAGCCCATAATTTTTTCTTTACGTTCAAGCATACCCGCCATTTTTTCTTTAGCGTCGCTTGGCGATGAGAATGATTCAATCATATCCATTGCGGCTTCGTTAGCACCACCATGAAGTGGACCACGTAATGTGCCAATAGCACCGGTGACACATGAAAACATATCAGACAAGGTTGAAGCACATACACGCGCCGTGAAGGTTGAAGCATTAAACTCATGTTCTGCATATAAAATTAATGATACGTCCATAACACGTTGATGCTGTGCTGATGGGCTTTCACCATTGAGTAAGCGCAAGAAATGTCCGCCTAAAGAGTCTTCGGTTGAAGTACAGTCAATTTCTACACCGTCATGGGAGAATTTATACCAGTAACACATAATGGCAGGAAATGCGGCTAATAAGCGATTGGCGGCTTGATTTTGCTCGCTAAAATCATTTTCTGGCTCTAAATTACCTAAGAATGAACAACCGGTGCGCATAACATCCATTGGATGAGTTTCTTTTGGGATCAGTTTTAATACCGCTTTTAATGCTTGCGGTAAGTCGCGCATGGCAAACAACTCAGCTTTATAAGTGGCGAGTTCTTTTTCATTAGGGAGTTCACCATGAAAGAGTAAATAAGCAACTTCTTCAAAGGTACTGTTTTCAGCTAAATCAGCAATATCATAACCACAATAGGTTAAACCTGAGCCTGACTCACCAACGGTACAAAGCGAAGTTTCACCCGCACTTTGACCACGTAAGCCTGCGCCACCAATTTTTTTATCTGCTACTTTTACATCTGACATACTATTTTCCTCATATTCTTTTGTTGGGTTAGTCGCTTGTATCGCTGCTAACTTAGTTTTATTTTATTATAATATCTGTTACTTATTTTTGCCTTCGGTGAACAAAGCATCAAGCTTTTGCTCGTAGTCGTGGTAACCCAAGTAATCGTATAAATCCATCCGCGTTTGCATATTGTCGATTTCAGCTTTTTGGTCACCATCATCAAGTAAGGTTTTGTAAACCGACTCAGCCGCTTTATTCATCGCACGAAATGCTGATAATGGGTAAAGTACCATCGCACAACCCCACTCACCTAGTTGCGCTTTGTTCCACAATTCGGTTTGACCAAATTCGGTAATATTAGCGAGCACTGGTACATCTAACGCTTCGGTAAAAGCGCGATAATGTTCTTCTGTTTTAACTGCTTCGGCGAAAATACCATCGGCTCCCGCTGCCACATAAGCTTTAGCTCTTTCAAGTGCCGCTTCTAAGCCTTCTTGAGCAAAAGCATCAGTACGAGCCATGATAAAGAAGTCTTTATCAATACGTGCATCTACAGCGGCTTTAATACGGTCAACCATTTCTTGGGTTGAAACAATTTCTTTATTTGGACGATGTCCACAACGTTTCTGTGCCACCTGGTCTTCAAGGTGAACCGCGGCTGCCCCTGCTTTTTCCATATCGCGAATAGTTTTAGCGATATTAAACGCGCCACCCCAACCGGTATCTATATCAACCAGCAAAGGCAAACTTGAAGCAGCAGTAATACGTTGTACGTCAGCAATAACATCATTTAATGACGTCATACCTAAATCTGGTAAACCATATGAAGCATTGGCAACACCACCACCTGAAAGGTAAATAGCTTGGTGACCTAATTGCTCAGCCATCATCGCGCAATAAGCGTTGATAGTACCCACTACTTGTAAAGGTTTATTGTTTACTAGTGCTTGACGGAATTTAGCGCCAGGTGAAAGTTGCGTAGACATAGGGTTTCCTCTTAGTTTTTGTTAAATAATTGTTGTGCTATTTGTTAAAGCCACTGGTCAGCTTTACTTTTATTTATTGTGTCGCGCTATTTTGTAGCGCTATTTTCTTTTCGATATTTTTTCTTGATGCGGCAATATGACGTCTCATCAAAATTTCAGCAAGTTCGCCATCTCGGTCACAAATCGCTTGGATAATATGTGAATGTTCTTCAAAGGCACGGGTTGCGCGTGGGCTATGCATGCCAAATTGAATACGGTACATACGCACTAAGTGGTAGAGCTGCCCGCAAAGAATATTGATTAATTGTTGATTATGGCTACCTAATATCACTTTATAGTGAAAGTCTAAGTCGCCCTCTTCTTGATAATAAGCAACACCATCAATAAGGTCTTGTGAGTTGGCGTGTTGAGCGAGCATATCTTGCATTTCGGCTATTTCATCATCGCTCATGTTAATTGCCGCTTCTCGACAAGCCATGCCTTCAAGCGCTTCACGAACCACGTATATTTCTAATAAGCCTTCGATGGTGCAATCAACAACTCTTGAGCCAACATTGGCTTTACGCTCAATTAAATGACATTTTTCTAAACGATTGAGGGCTTCTCGCAAAGTAGAACGACTGATTTCATATTGCTTAGCTAACCCGGGCTCACTAATTTTACTGCCTGCGGCTATTTTTCCATCAACAATCGCATGAAGTATGGCATAGAAAACTTTGTCTGCAGTAGTCACTGGTTCTTGTAAGGTTGGATTGTCTAATGCCATAAGTATGCTAGCGCCATAATTGTCTTAATGAGGTAATTGTCGACATTTACCGATTTTAAAAATCATACTAAAGCACACAGCTTAAAAGTCAAGTAGACCAAAGTATAATTGTCGACAATTCACTCGTTAAATTAGGTGTAGGCGCTGAGGGGGTTAACCAAAAAACCAATAGCAAACCGCTATTGCAGCAGTAATCCCAGCTAAATCAGCAAGTAAGCCACAGGCAATGGCATGTCGACTATATCGAATACCCACAGAGCCAAAATAAACGGCTAGTACATAAAAAGTTGTTTCTGTTGATCCTTGAAAAATTGATGCTAATCGACCGGCAAAAGAATCGGCACCATGGGTTTTCATCGTTTCAATCATCATAGCTCTGGCACCAGAGCCACTTAACGGTTGCATTAACGCCGTAGGCATCGCATCAACAAAGCGGGTGTCAAATCCTAAAAACATCACTAACTCTCTAAAACTGTCGACAATTAGTGTTAATGCGCCACTTGCACGAAAGACGCCAATAGCGACCAACATCGCCAGTAAATAAGGAATAAGTTTAATACTGGTGTCGAAACCTTCTTTAGCCCCTTCTATAAAGCTGTCGTATACATCGACCTTTTTTCTAACCGCTGCCAAAATAAAAATAATTAAGGTCGAAAAAATTAAAAAATTGCCTAAAAATGACGACTGTTCGGCAAGTGCTTGTGAGGTCAGCATCGAGAAATACACCACTAAACCTCCTACTAAAGCAATCGCTGCAGATAAATAGAGTAAAATAATGGAGTTATACAGCTTAATTTTTTGCACTGTGGCTACCGCTAATAAGCCAGCGAAAGTTGAAGCAAATGTTGCCAATATAATAGGGACAAAAACATCGGTAGGGCTAGCAGCTCCCTGCTGAGCACGATAAACAAACACAGCAACGGGAAAAAGTGTAACGCTTGAGGTATTTAAAACCAGGAATAATATTTGCGCATTGGTTGCGGTATCTTTTTGCGGATTTAATTGCTGAAGATCTTGCATGGCTTTTAAGCCAAGCGGCGTTGCTGCATTATCTAAACCTAAAAAGTTAGCCGATAAATTCATCGTCATGGAAGCAATAGCCGGATGACCTTTAGGGACACCTGGCATTAAACGGGTGAATAACGGCGAAATAGCGCGCGCAAGCTTATCCATTAAACCGGCGTTTTCAGCAATTTTCATCATGCCTAACCAAAAACTTAAAATACCAATTAAGCCAATCGCAATATCAACGGTCACTTTTGACATTGAAAAAAGCGCTTGCACGAGTTCTTCAAAGATTAAAAGATTATCAAGAAAAAACCATTGATAAAGCGCCGAGCCAAAAGCAATAAAAAAGAAACTGATCCACAAACGATTTAACACAAAGATAATCTTATTAGTCATAGATAATGAAATTATCATGACATATTAGCCGCAGTAATTACAGTCAAATACGCTTGTAGACAAGTGGAGAGAAATAACGGCACACTAGCGGTGTGGGTGTTAGCCGTAAAATACAAGATAACAAAACAAATACTATTTATCAGTAACTTATAATAAATAAAATTTAAATTAGCTTTTAAAAAAGTTTACACTACAATTAATCACACAGTGTAAATATTAATCAATTGCTCGCGATTTTTCATTTTTATTTTACTGATTTTTATCGATGTAAATAGTGTTTATTAGCGCACGGCTCATGCTTTACGAGCCATTCCCTTGGGCCCGAGCTAGCAATAGTTTCGGGCACTTTTTTGCCTTTATTTTAGCTTAAAAAGTCGTTTGAAATTTGCCGTTGAAAGCTCGGCTATCGTTTCAACTGACTGTCCACGAACGCTTGCTAAAAATTTAGCGACATCGACTACATAAGCGGGTTGATTTTGCTTTCCTCGATGAGGAACTGGCGCTAAGTAAGGTGCATCTGTTTCAATTAAAAATCGATCATCGGGGACAAGTTTAGCAACTTCACGTAATTCACTGGCATTTTTAAAGGTAACGATACCAGAAAATGAAATATAAAAACCAAGGTCAATCGCTTGCTCTGCCATATCCCAAGTTTCGGTAAAGCAATGTAAAATACCACCAACATTTGCGGCATTTTCTTCACGAAGAATATCTAAGGTATCTTGCTGAGCATCACGAGTATGAATAATTAGCGGTTTATTTAATTGATTCGCAACACGGACATGCTTGCGAAAAGAATCGAGTTGCACCGCTTTAGTTTCAGGGGCATAAAAATAGTCTAAGCCAGTTTCACCAATCGCAATCACTTTGTCGGTTTGTGATAAACGGGCAAGCTCTTCTTGGTCAATTAAATCATCTTGATTTAGTGGGTGAGCGCCACACGACAGCCAGACATTATCATATTTAGCCGTTTTTTCTACCATGCTAGGAAATTCCGCTAAGGTTACGCTAACACACAAAATCTCGTCTACTTGAGCGGCGGCGGCGGCTTTTAAAACATTGTCTAACTCGCCATCAAACTCGGTTAAATCCAGTCTATCTAAGTGGCAATGTGAATCTATAAACAAACAACTTTCTCCAATAATTTTTTAATTAAAACAAAACCCTACATTGATAATGTTGGCTCTGAAGAGCTCAGTAAGCGCCCTATCAACTTTTCAATTTGATTACGTACATTGTCATTATCTTCTTCAAAACTAACACCAATACCCGCTGGTGTACCATTTTGAGCACCTGTTGGCGTTAACCAGCATACTTTGCCTACAACACTTGATGGCTCTAGGGCGTCAGGCAAGGTGACTTCAAGTGTTACCTCATCGCCCAAATTAAATTGCTCTGTACTGCGAACAAATAGCCCACCATTTTTAACAAAGGGCATATAGTATTGATATAATTCTCTGTCAGATAAAAATTCTAAGCTAAATTGTTTCATCATTATTCCTCAAAATTTATCTTATGAGCTAGTTATTATAATCTTATTTTTCTTCGATAACTGCTGTTATGTCAACCAGTAGCTTTTCAAAGATGAATTGAGCTAATATTGCTTGCTATTCGCGCGTACTTATTTTTCTATTTTTCTTCTATAACTGCTGTTATGTCAACCAGTAGCTTTTCAAAGATGAATTGTTTGTTTGCTTGCATTAACAATTTAAGTTGTTTAATAGCAGACAAAACTAATTGATATATTGACCATATTACCTGCTCATTCAAGATAATGTCGCCTTTTAGCCAATTATATTGTTGGCGCATCAACTTAACCATGACTTTTTCTAACCAGCGAACGCTATTGGTGTTATCAACCAGTAAGCTTAATATTTCACTACGTTTAATGGTTTTATTTTGCAAAAAAGTAAAGAAACAGCTCTCAAAATGTTGGTATTGGTCATTAACAAAACTGTCAGAGAGTTCTTTTAAGTGACTCAAATTAACAAAAGGGTCGCTACCAGATTGCTTAAGCTCAGCTAATAATTTTTCACCAACCGGCGGCCGAATATCAATCACATAACAACGACTAATAATGGTCGGCAATAACGTTTCAACTTCAGAGGTTAATAAAACAATATAGTTATTAGCATTAGGTTCTTCGAGGGTTTTTAATAAGGCATTGGCCGCAGAGATAGTCATATGATGTGCTGCGGTTATTAATGTCGTTTTACAATGACCTATTTGCGCTGTTTTTTCGAAAAAACGACTCGCTTGTCTCACTTGATCAACACCAATACTTTTTCCGCCACTTTCAATAAGCAAATGGTCTGGGTAAGTATGACTTTTATGCAGTAAGCACGCCTTACAGACGTTACACGGTAAGATAATACCCTGCGAGTTTTGGGGTTTAGTACAAGACAAAGCATGAATAAGCCACAGCGAAAGATCACTTTTACCCGCGCCTTCGACACCATTGATCAAGATGGCATGCGGTAATTTTATTTGCGTTATTTGCTTTGATAACAAAAGTTGCTGTTGCTCTAACCAACTGTGCATTAGTGTTTCCTGCTAACGGTGATAGTCATTAATGACTTTTTAAAAATTCGTTTACCGCTAAGCGAATATTATTATGTACAACAGGCATAGGCGCACTGGCATCAATAATTTTAATCGTTTCATCGGCTAACGCAATTTCAAGATACTTATTACGGACACGATGAAAGAATTCTATTTTTTCTAATTCGATACGATCCAATGCCCCTCGAGCTTGCGCTCTTGCTAAACCTAGCTCAGGAGATATATCTAAATAGAGTGTTAACTGCGGCTTAAAGCCTTTTAAGGTCACTTGAGCAATCGTGTCCATAAGTTCATCGTTAAATTGTCTGCCACCCCCTTGATAAGCCCTTGAGCTTAAATCATGGCGGTCACCGATGACCCATTGACCTTTTTCTAATGCCGGAAGAATTCGATTCGCCATTAGCTGACTGCGGCTAGCGTACATCAATAATAATTCAGTTTCTTGTGTCAATATTTCTTGGTGATCGGCAGATTTCACGATATCGCGCAATGACTCCGCTAAAGGAGTGCCTCCCGGCTCTCGAGTATTAATAAAATCAATACCATGCTCGGTGAGTATTTTTTTAACCACTGAAATAGCTGAAGATTTTCCTGCCCCTTCAATACCTTCAATGACGATAAATTGACCTTTATTCATTTTTTACTTCTTATGCAATTTTTAGTTCAACTGATATTTTTTTACTGCCGCATTATGATCTTTTAAATTAGTTGAAAAGATATGCTGACCTTTGCCATTACTGACAAAATATAAATAATCTGTTGTTAATGGGTTTAACGCGGCATGTATGGCACTTTTACCAGGCATAGCGATAGGTGTAGGTGGCAAACCATTAATTCGGTAAGTATTATACGGTGTTTTCTCGCGCAAGTGACGATATTTGATGTCTCCTTGGTAACGTTCACCTAAACCGTAAATAACGGTTGGGTCAGTTTGCAGGCGCATCTTTTTGTTTAAACGGTTAAAAAATACCGATGAAATAATGCCATGCTCGGCATTTTTGCCACTTTCTTTCTCAATTATCGATGCCATGATCAACGCTTGATACTTATTTTTATAAGGTAAAGGTTCGGCGCGATTTTGCCACGCTAGATTTAATTCAACGGACATTTGTTGTTGAGCACGTTTTAACAATTCTATATCGGTAGTACCGGCAGTAAACGCGTAAGTTTCTGGGTAGAACAGCCCTTCGGGATTAACGTGTTCAATATTGAGTTTACTCGCGATATCAGCCACCGAAGTTTGCTGAAGCGTATGCACTAGGTTATCCGTTTCACTCAACTGCACTAACCATTCCTTAAAGGTTGTTCCTTCAATAAAAGTCACGGTAAATTGATGCTCTTTACCGGCAACTAATTGCGCCAACAAAACCTCGACAGAAACGTCTTTATTAATTTGATAAGTGCCCGCTTTTATATTCGCATACTCGGGCTTAAGTCGAACATAATTACGCATCCAAAAGCGCGTATTGAGCCAGCCATTTTTGATCAGTTGTTCTGAAAATCGACTAAACGAGGTACCGTCTTTAATGGTTAATAGTTGGGTGGATGAAATATTGAGCGGCTGTTTCATTTGATAAAAGGTATAGGCAACTAAAGAGGCGCTTAACATCACCACGGTGAAAAACGACACAGCAAATATTATCTTAATTTTTTTCATTTTTAGCAAATATCCTCAATAAACTTAGCCATATCACGACAAGGCATTAATGCTAATTTTTGATGTTGAAATTGTCTAACCGGCATAATACCCATAACACTGTTGCAAATAAACATCGCTTGGATATTAACAAGCGCAGCAAGTTTTACGTTAACGATCTCAATTTTACAATAATTACCCGTAGTCTGTAAGATATGATTACGCATTAACCCTTCGACACCTGACTCTTTTAGTTCTGGTGTGTACCAAACATTATTTTTCAGCCAAAAGACATTCGCCGCACTTGCTTCAACAATATTATCAAAATAATTTAGTACTAATAAATCATCTTCTGCTCGGTTATCGACTTCCTGGCGAACAAGCACCTGCTCAAGACGATTAAGGTGTTTTATCCCTGAGAGTAAAGAGCTAATACCTAACTTCAATGAAGATACGCCCAAATGAAGACCTTGTTGTTGCATGTTTGCATAATGTTCAGGAAAAGGGTGAAAAGTAATAATAACGTTACTTGTTTGGCAGCCTTGTCGAGAATATCCTCGCCCGCCATCACCTGCCGTTATAATCACTTTTGCTACAGACAAAGTATAACGCTCTGCTACAGCCATTAATTCAATAATGACTTTATTCATATCTGGCAAGGGAATATTGAGCGTTTTACAGCTCATGGTTAATCGTTCAATGTGAGCCGCTAATTGTTCAACTTTACCATCGAGCACTTTCGCAGTAGTAAAAACGCCGTCACCATAAGCTAAGCCGCGATTATTGATTGAAAGGTGTTGCTCTACTTGACCATTAACACTTTGATAATACATATTGGGTTTCATTAGAAATAGAAAAGCCTGAATACTGATGACTAGTATTCAGGCTTAAACAATTAACTGCAAGGTTTAGTTGATGATATTTCTCGGTTATTGCGCTTAAACTTTTTTAAAGATTAATGAACCGTTCGTACCACCAAAGCCAAAAGAATTACATAAAGCATATTCTAAATTGGCGTCACGTGCCGTATGAGCAATATAATCTAAATCACAACCTTCGCTGGGATTATCTAAATTTATTGTCGGTGGTACCACATTATTCATTAAGGCTTGCACAGTAAAAATAGTTTCAACTGCACCTGCTGCGCCCAACAAATGACCCGTCATTGACTTTGTAGAACCCATCATAAGTTTATAAGCATTGTCGCCAAATACCGACTTTACTGCGTTGGTTTCGGCAATATCACCTGCGGGTGTTGATGTACCATGAGCATTAATATAACCAATTTTACTTTGGTCAACTTTTGCATCATTAATTGCATTAATCATCGCGCGCGCGCCACCTTCGCCATTGGCAGGTGGCGAGGTCATATGGTAAGCATCTGCACTCATACCAAAGCCAACCAGCTCAGCATAAATTTTTGCACCACGCGCTTTTGCATGTTCAAATTCTTCAAGCACTAGAACACCTGCGCCATCGCCCAGTACAAAGCCGTCGCGGTCTTTGTCCCAAGGACGTGAAGCTTGCTCTGGTGCATCATTACGCGTTGATAACGCTCGTGCAGCACCAAAACCGCCAATACCCGTCCGTGTTGAAGCTTTCTCAGCTCCACCGGCTAACATAGCGTCAGCATCGCCATAAGATATCATACGAGCCGCATGACCAATATTATGCACACCACTTGTACAAGCAGTTGCAATAGAAATATTAGGGCCTCTTAAGCCGTGCATCATCGACAAGTGACCAGAAATCATATTTATAATGGTGGAAGGCACAAAAAATGGTGATAACTTGCGAGGACCTGCATTAAGCATTTTCTCAACGTTTTCTTCAATTAATCCTAGGCCGCCAATACCAGCACCAACAGCAACACCAACTCTGTGGGTGTTTACATCATCAATTTCAAGACCTGAGTCTTTAAAAGCCTGTATACCTGCGGCAACACCATATTGAATAAAAAGATCCATTTTCTTGGCTTCTTTTCGTGCAATATAATCTTCTGCATTAAAGTTTTTAATTAAACCTGCAAACTTAGTGGTGTATACAGAGGTATCAAAATGTTCAATATTACTAATGCCACTTTTACCCAGCAGTAAATTTTGCCAAGTAGATTCAGGACAGTTGCCCAAAGGGCTTAACATACCAAGACCGGTAACAACAACGCGTCTCATGACTATGTGCCTCCGCTAAGAGTTTATAAGGAAAAGAAATCGTTATATTCTCATGTTGAGAAAATAACAATATATACCCGATCCACTTCAAGATGCAGTTTCAGAATTAAGCTAGGAAGTCAGAAAAGGCGCGATACGAGGACAGTAGTTATTCCCTTACCAAGTATTGTAACGATGAGCTCGTTTTATAGCTTATCTGCAACGTTATTGATTTCAACAATAGAATAACTATTCTCTTCAATCAATGTTTTGGCCATACGGATATAAGTACTTAAGTTATGTGTGGAACGATAACCTGTGTCGCTTACTCTTTATCGACTGCTGAAACCTGCATCTTGAAGTGGTACGAGTATGAATCGTAGATAAAAAAACAGGCGGTAAAAACCGCCTGAATGTGTACTTTAAATTCTCATTTAAAAGCCTGGCTTGAAAACCAGTAACTAAAAACTAATAATTAACGTTGTAATTATTGGTTAGCAGTAACGTAATCAACAGCTGCTTGTACAGTTGTGATTTTTTCAGCTTCTTCATCTGGAATTTCAGTATCAAATTCTTCTTCTAACGCCATGACTAATTCAACAGTGTCTAAAGAGTCAGCACCTAGGTCGTCAACAAAAGAAGAGCTAATTTTAACTTCTTCTTCACTTACACCTAATTGTTCAACTGTAATTTTTCTTACGCGTTCTTCAATAGTACTCATTTTTTTTCCTTTCTAGAAAATATAATTTTTCGTAATTGTGTGTAGTTTATTCGTCAACAGCCTAGCTTGCAAGCTTCTAATTTTAATTTTCGTCTGGTCTAACCTGTTGACTGCTCTAAATTTGTTCAATTTGTTGGTTCAATAATATTAAGCCAACTAATTAAACCATATACATACCGCCGTTTACATGCAATGTTTCGCCAGTAATATATGCTGCACCATCGGAAGCTAGAAAAACAACTGCGTTAGCAATTTCTTCTGGCTTACCTAAGCGATTTGCCGGTACTTGAGAAAAAATACCTTCTTTTTGCTCATCTGTTAAGGTTTGTGTCATATCGGTATCGATAAATCCCGGCGACACAGTATTAACAGTTATGCCACGAGATGCAACCTCACGCGCTAATGATTTTGTAAAACCAATCAATCCAGCTTTTGCGGTTGCATAGTTTACTTGCCCAGCATTGCCCATAGTGCCAACTACTGAGCCAATATTAATAATGCGACCATTGCGTTTTTTCATCATAGCGCGAATAACCGCTTTACTGATTTTAAACACAGATGAAAGATTAGTATCAATAATATCTTGCCATTCATCATCTTTCATTCGCATAAATAAATTGTCACGCGTAATACCCGCATTATTGACTAAGATATCAATGCCACCATGATTCTCTTTGATCGCTACAAACATAGCGGCAATAGAATCATTGTCAGTAACGTTAAGCACTAAACCATGACCTTCGCCTAGATATTCACTAATGTTATCAGCGCCATGTGCAGATGTTGCCGTACCTAATACCGTTGCACCTAAAGCTTTAAATTGGCTTGCAATGGCTTTGCCGATACCGCGACTTGCGCCAGTAACTAAGACGACTTTTCCTTCAAAAGAAAACATAATTTACCCTATTTAATTGTTTCTAATGCTTTAGTTAATGATACTTGATCATTAACTGAAACACTGGTGATTGTTTTGTCGATGCGTTTAATTAACCCTAGTAACACTTTACCTGGACCAGCTTCTACGACGAGTGAAACACCGCTTTTTGCGAGTAGCTCTATCGTTTCTGTCCAACGTACTGGACTGTACAATTGCTTTATCAAGGCTAATTTTATTGCTTCAACATCTGTTTCTGCAACAACATCAACATTATTTACTACGGGAATTTCTGGTGTATTAAAAGTGATATTATTAAATGCTTCAGCGAGCTTGTCTGCGGCATCTTTCATCAATGCGCAATGCGATGGCACGCTTACCGGTAAAGGTAGCACGCGTTTTGCGCCCGCTTCTTTACATAAGACACCGGCACGTTCTACCGCAGCTTTATGACCGGCAATAACGACTTGTCCTGGCGAGTTAAAATTAACAGCCGCAACTACTTCGTTATCTTGTGCTTTTTCACAGGCATCAATAATCGCTTGGTCATCAAGACCAATAATAGCAGCCATAGCGCCGACGCCCTCAGGTACAGAGGCTTGCATAAATTCGCCACGTTTCTCTACTAACTTAACACCTTCTGTTAAAGAGATTACACCCGCACAAACTAATGCTGAATATTCCCCTAAACTGTGACCCGCTAACATTGCCGGTTTACAATCAGACTGTGATGACCATAAACGCCATAATGCAACACTGGCCGTTAATAGTGCCGGTTGAGTAAAGTTTGTTTGATTGAGCTTTTCAACAGGACCCTGCGCAACTAATTGCCAAAGGTTATAACCTAAAGCAGCAGACGCTTCTGAAAAAGTATTTTGTACGACTTCATTGTCAGCAAAATCAGCTAACATACCAACAGTTTGTGAACCTTGGCCGGGAAAAACAAACGCTAAATTATTTTGCATTTTATTACCTAATGTTTATTTGTGTTTTAATTAAAGGTGTATTGATGATACTTAATGGATTATTTTCTTGATAAAAAGATAATGCTTTAAATACGCTTTACGTTAACTCAATACTAATAATTTATTTGCGACCACAAGCAAAACCATTTTCAAGTTTGTCTTTTATTTTTTCTGGCACTTGACGTTCAATTTCTTTTATCGCCTCTAATATCGCCATATAAAAAGCTTTTGAACTGGCATCACCGTGACTCTTGACCACAATACCGCGTAATCCTATCAGACTTGCGCCGTTATACTGGTCGGGGTTCAGGGGTTTAAAGAGTTTTTTTAACGTTGAGGACAATAAACGTCCAACAATTCGGGTAAAAAGGTTGCGAGACAGCACAGTATTCATTTTTTGGTAGACTAAACGAGCAACACCTTCACAGGTTTTCAGTGCAACATTACCGACAAAGCCATCACAAACAATCACATCTGCTTTGTTGGTGAAAATATCATTACCTTCGACAAAGCCGATATAATTAATGTCACTGTTTTGCGCTAATTTTGCTGCGGTTTGTTTTATATGGTCACTGCCCTTCATTTCTTCTTCACCCATATTCAACAAAGCTATACGTGGCGATTTAATGCCATCGACCTGCTCAGCCATAACAGAGCCCATAACAGCAAACTGATACAAAACATTAGAGTCACAAAAAACATTTGCACCTAAATCGAGCATAAAAACATGTTTGTTTTCATCATGAGTAGGAAGAGAAGAAATTAATGCTGGACGTTCAACACCAACAAGTGTTTTCAAAACGAAATGGGCCATTGAAAAAAGTGCACCGGTATTGCCAGCACTTACACAGGCTTGTGCTTTGTTTTCATGAACAAGGTCAAGTGACTTTCGCATTGAAGAATTTTTTTTGTTACGCAAGGCAACAATAGGTTTATCGTCCATAGCCACTATTTGAGTGGTTGGAAAGATGGTTAGTTGGGGGTGGTTAGCACACTGACGTTTGGATAATTCAGCGTTAATAATATCGACATCACCGCAAAGAATGAGATGAAGTTCTGGAATGTTTTTCACTGCTAAGATGGCAGCAGGAATTGTTATAAGGGGGCCTTTATCGCCCCCCATAACATCTAACGCTATGGTTAGACTTTTCAAAGCAATCAGCTTACTTGTTGATTACTTGAACACCTTTGTAAAAGCCATCAGCTGTTACATGATGACGACGGTGTGTTTCACCAGATACTGGATCTACTGATAAGTTTTCTGTTGTTACTGCGTCATGTGAACGGCGCATGCCACGTCTTGAACGAGACTTTTTGCTCTTTTGAACTGCCATTAGCTACTCCTAAAAATCGGTTAATCGTTATTAATTAAATAAGTTGTTTATTTAAATTTCTGTAATATATCAAATGGGTTTGGTTTTTCAAGCTCTTCAGGCAATTCGCCCCATACACTGTCAACTGATGCCTGACATTGACTGGGCTCATGCATTGCAATTAACGGAATTGCGAGTAATAACTCTTCTTCCACTAATTCTAGCAGGTTAACTTCACCATTTTCATCTAATTCTATTGCGTCATAATATGACGGCAATGCTTCAGCGGCTTCATCATCTTTAGCAGGACTTAGAGTAAACTCTACATCCAAATCTATTATCAATGGTTCAGTACAACGCTGACAAGTTAATGCTACTGATACGGATCCTGTTCCTGATATGACATTCAAGCCGAGATCGTCCACATCAAAATTAACATTAACCTGCATCTGCTCATTGCATGGAGTACACACTTCAAGCAATCTATTCATCCCCGACACTTCAAAGAAGCCGTCACACACCAACCTGCGTTGGGCGCTCTTTCGGGGGTTTATCATTATCGGGAGTTTAAGATTTTGCATAAGGCGCGCATATTAATGTGCTTGCCCCCTGCTGTCAAAAGAAAAATAACAATTTTTGTTTAAAAATTAAAGAAAGCCCACATATTATTGTATAACTGTTTATATTTTGAGTAATTCCTGTGAAAACTTTAGTTTTAGCTTCTACATCGCCTTTTCGAAAAATTATTTTAGAAAAGTTAAATTTAGCTTTTGATTGTGCAAAACCTAATGTCGATGAAACACCATTAATTAACGAAACAGCCATTGAACTTGTCGAACGTTTAGCCGTAGAAAAAGCAAAGGCTGTTGCCAGTCAATTTCCGAATGCGCTGATTATTGGTTCAGATCAAGTGGCTTTGTCTGCAGGAAAGATATTAGGTAAACCGCATAATTTTGAAAATGGCTTTAAACAACTGAGCAGCTTTAGCGGCAAAGCGGTAGAGTTTCATACGGGTTTATGTGTGTTCGACAGTTCAACAGGAAAAAGTCTCTCGTTGGTTGATTTATTCACCGTACACTTTAAAGAACTTTCTGCACAAGAAATTACTGCCTATTTGCATGCCGAAGAGCCTTATAACTGCGCAGGGAGTTTTAAAAGTGAAGGACTAGGTATTTGCTTATTTGAAAAGCTTGAGGGGGATGATCCTAATACCCTAATAGGTTTACCGTTAATTAGACTGATTAGTTTACTTAAAGCGCAGGGGTTAGATGTGTTACAAGAGCAACGAAAACAGCAATAGTACCCGTCGTTTAATCGGTGTGTATAATAGCCGAGTTAACTGAGCTTAGTTGCTGGCAGCAACGTTTGCTATTTGACTAAGCAATCAAATAGTAAACAGTTAATGACAATAGCGACAGGTGTTACCCCTTAACCGCCCTATTTAACAATAATTGATGTAGTTCAGCCAATGAGCCAACAATCGCTTTTGGTTGATACTTTGACAGCACGTCTTCATCGTGGACACCATAAGTTACCCCAATACTATCAACCCCTGCTCTTTGCGCCATTTCAAGGTCAAAAGAAGTATCACCTATCATCACCGCTTGATGCTTTTCAATCTTTAATTCTTTTAACAAACTATTGATCATATCTGGATCAGGTTTAGAAATACTTTCATCGGCACATCGAGAGGCATGGAAAAAGTGTTCGGTATCACTCGTTAACCAAACACGTTGTAAACCTGCTCGCGCTTTTCCTGTCGCAACCGCTAAAAACTTATCTTCATTTTTTAAATTAACTAATAATTCAAGCGCATGATCAAATAATGGGGTTGGCGTAGTATTTACTTCAACATATTGGTGCTTATATTGTGCCGTTAATAATTGTACCTGCTCTTCATTAGCCTGAGGAAATAACGTTGCAATTGCTTTAGGTAGACTTAAGCCGATAATTTGTTTCGCTTGATGATAACCCGGTGGTGCAAGTGATAATGCAACAGCTGTGGCTTGCATTGAGAAAACAATACGATCGACAGAGTCCATTAATGTGCCGTCCCAGTCAAAAATCACTAATTTATAGTTGTGCATATTTTCTCTTTTAGTCATTTAATAATTAAGGTCTATTTGCTAAGAAGTGTTTAGGTTTATAAGGAAGATAATGGCGTGAAGCTAAATTTACTTTAGTATCACGCCAGAGGAATTACTTTAGTTTTGTTAGTAAATTTTGTAAGGAATGCTCTAACGGTGCTTCTATTTTAATTCTTTCATCGGTACTTGGATGAGTAAATTCGATACTAGCCGCATGTAAAAATAAGCGCTTAAGTCCTAGTTTTCTCATGTCTTCGTCAAAGTTTTCATAGCCATATTTTGAATCACAAGCGATAGGGTGACCTTTAATTTGACAATGCACACGAATTTGATGAGTACGACCCGTAACCGGAAAGGCGCGAATGAGTGTGGCATTTTCAAAGTTTTTTAACACTTTAAAACGCGTTTCTGATTCTTTACCATTAATGTTATCGACAACAACGACACGTTCACCCGATTTTAAATCATTCTTTTTCAAGCCTTCCGTTACACGGGTTAATTTAGTCGACCATTGTCCCTTAACTAAGGCATGATAAAATTTCTGCACCGTTTTATTACGCAACTGTTCATGTAAGTGACGTAAAGCTGAACGTTTTTTAGCAATAACTAAACAGCCTGAAGTATCTCTATCGAGTCGATGAACAAGTTCAAGCATTCTTGCGTCGGGGCGTAAAGCTCGCATGGCTTCAATTAAACCAAAACTTAAACCACTACCACCATGAACTGCCATGCCGGAAGGTTTGTTAATAACAATTAAACGGTCATCTTCGAACAATATTTGTTTTTCTAAATTAGCGACAATATTTAACTTAGTAGACACTTCATTAGTATTTTCAGAAATACGAATGGGCGCAACACGAATCAGATCCTCATCTTGTATTTTGTATTCTGGTTTAGTCCGTTTTTTATTAGCCCTTATCTCGCCTTTTCTTAATAGGCGATAAATCATGCTTTTCGGCACACCTTTTAAGGTTTTTAATAAAAAGTTATCTATTCTTTGACCAGCGTCTTCGCTATCGATTGTATAAAATCGAACTTGGGGTTTTGTATTTTCATTCATAAAAGCGAGTTTAACATATATATTTTCATTTTAGCGTAATTAACTCAGCGATTTAATTGCCTTTTGCCTCAATTAAGTGGGATAATCTTGGCGTTATTGTTTATTTAAGACAATAAGGTAAAAAATAGAAGCTTTTAGCGAAACGTAAGAGGCAAAATGCGGCCACATTAATGTGCGTTATCACGATAAATTATTATCGACGACACATTAACCGAACGGCCTATTGCAAGAATTGACCTGAATAACAAGTCAAAAAACGGCATAAACATTTTAGTCCCGCGCAACGAAAGCTATTTTGTAATGATATAAACCAAATTAGATAAATTTCCATCGAGCAACAAACCGAATAGTAAGCCAAAACGCCGAATTTCAAACTGCTCAACAAATATCAATTTGATAATATCGAGCACAGCACAATTTGCTGCGCGCATGAAGAAACAATTTTTCTTGGGTGAATATCACCTGAGAGTACAATCAGATTAAATAACAGCTTACAGCGCACTATGGCGCTGTAATATGACACCCGAGAGGCTGACAAATTGCTGTTACCATAGCGATAAATTGCTTTGTGTTCGAAGCTTATAGTGTTGTGACTAAAATGAGTCACTAAAACTATGAAACGTATGTTAATTAACGCTACACAATCGGAAGAGTTACGTGTAGCACTTGTCGATGGTCAACAACTTTATGATTTAGATATCGAAAGTCCTGGTCATCAACAAAAGAAATCAAATATTTATAAAGCAAAAATCACGCGTATAGAGCCGTCTCTAGAAGCTGCATTTGTTGACTATGGCGCCGAACGTCATGGTTTCCTACCGATGAAAGAAATCGCACGCGAATATTTCCCTAAAGGTTATACCTTTCAGGGTCGTCCAAATATCAAAGAAGTCTTGCGCGAAGGCCAAGAAGTTATAGTTCAAATTGATAAAGAAGAACGCGGCCAGAAAGGCGCAGCGTTAACGACTTTCATCAGTTTAGCCGGTAGTTACTTGGTATTAATGCCAAATAATCCTCGTGCTGGTGGTATTTCTCGTCGCATTGAAGGCGATGAACGCACAGATTTAAAAACCTCTTTAAACAAATTAGAATTACCTAAAGGCATGGGCTTAATTGTTCGCACTGCTGGTGTTGGTAAAGACTATGAAGAATTAGACTGGGATTTAAACGTTCTTTTACACCATTGGAAAGCCATTTCAGAAGCGGCAGAAACTAAACCTGCTCCCTTCCTAATTCACCAAGAAACTAACGTTATCCTTCGTGCTATTCGTGACTATTTACGCCGCGATATCGGTGAAGTATTAATTGATCGCCCGAAAACATTCGAAAGTGTTAAAAAACATATAGAAGTGGTTCGTCCTGATTTCTTAAGTAAAATAAAACTCTACACGAACGATGTTCCCCTATTTACCCATTACCAAATTGAAACACAAATCGAATCTGCGTTTCAGCGTGAAGTAAGACTTCCTTCTGGTGGCTCAATTGTTATTGACCCAACTGAAGCAATGACATCAATAGATGTTAACTCTGCCCGCGCAACTAAAGGTAGTGATATAGAAGAGACCGCATTTAACACTAACTTAGAAGCTGCTGAAGAAGTTGCTCGTCAATTACGTTTACGTGATTTGGGTGGTTTAGTGGTTATTGATTTTATTGACATGACACCTGTGCGTCATCAACGTGAAGTTGAAAATCGCATGCGTGATGCTGTAAAACAAGATAGAGCTCGTATTCAATTAGGTCGAATTTCTCGTTTTGGTTTATTAGAAATGTCGCGTCAACGTTTACGCCCTTCTATCGGTGAAACTAGCCAAGGCGTTTGTCCTCGTTGTAATGGTACTGGACACGTACGTAGTGTTGAATCATTAGCCTTGTCTATTTTGCGTTTAATGGAAGAAGAAGCCATTAAAGAAAATACGCAACATGTACAAGCTCAAGTACCTGTACCTGTAGCGACTTATCTTTTGAATGAAAAGCGTCGTTCAGTATTTCATATCGAAAAACATCACGGCGTTAATATTCTTATTATTCCTAATCCTCATATGGACACACCACAATATGAAGTCATTAGAGTAAGAACCGACGAGAGTGTTGAAGAAGCAAGCTACGAAAGAACCATTACTGAAGCTTCAGTTGAAGAAGCTGTAATGCCTAAATTCGATAAGCAAGCCGCTAAACGTGACGAGCCAGCCTTGCAAGGCATGTCTTCACCTAAGCAATCAGCACCGTTAACCGCCGTAAAACCTGTAGCGCCTGTAGCTCCAGTAAAAGCATCTGCGGGCTTATTTGATGGTTTAATTAAGTGGGGTAAATCACTCTTCGCTGCTGAAGAGGAAGTTGCACCTAAAGTTGTTGAACCTGCAAAGAAACCTGAAAGCAACAACAGTGAACGTCGTCCGCAACGTGGTCGTCAAGGTCAACGTCGTAACAATAATAATCGTAACGAAAACCGCAACGATAACAGAAATGTTAATCGTAACGACAAACGTAATGATACTCAAAATGAAGATCGTGCTGATATCAAGCCAGTCATTAATGACAATAAAGACAACATTAATGAAAATAAAGATAACAAGCCGAATAAACAGCCTCGTAAAGCGCCAGTAGAGCGTAATACTAAGCCTAAAGAAGAAAAAACTACAGTACGTCGTCAACGTCGTAACAACAGTAAAAAAGTACGTATTGTTGATGAAAACTCAACGGTTGTTAATAACGCTGCGTTAAGCAAAATAGCCGCAGAAGAAAAGGCTCAAGTAGTCGCGACTATCGACGAAGCGGTAACCGTTGAAACAGTAACTACACAAGCCGATGCTACCCAGCCAGAGCTTAGTGAGACTAAAACTAGTGATGAACAGCGTCCTAGAAACCGTCGTTCACCTAGGCACTTACGCTCTAATGGACAACGTCGTCGTCAACCTGCTGAAAATCAGGCAGTTGATGTTAACGCAGCATTAGTAACAACTGAAGTTAGTGAAGACCCTGTTGAAGCAAGATATCCTGAAACACCTGTAGTTGAAACGCCAGTTGTTGAAGCACCAGTTGTTGAAACACCTGTAGTTGAAACGCCTGTAGTTGAAACGCCTGTTGTTGAAGCGCCT
>NZ_JACGVR010000042.1:0-32077 GCF_014077325.1 Colwellia sp. BRX8-5 | reverse complement strand
TGCTATAGGGCTACATAAAGCATCAAAAAAAGCATAAATAAAAGGCGTATCAAATACGCCTTATTCAGTGTTTTAGTAAAATGCTTGTAAACCAGTTTGTGCTCTACCTAGTATCAGGGCATGCACATCATGTGTACCCTCATAAGTATTAACCGCTTCAAGGTTCATCATATGACGAATAATATGAAACTCATCAGCAATACCGTTACCACCGTGCATATCACGAGCCATGCGAGCAATTTCTAATGCTTTACCACATGAATTACGTTTGATCAGCGATATAGCTTCTGGTGCTAATTGATCCGAATCCATTAAACGACCCACTTGTAAGCAAGCTAATAATCCCGTGGTGATATCGGTTTGCATATCGGCTAATTTTTTCTGAATTAACTGTGTTGCCGCCAAAGGACGACCAAATTGTTCACGGTCTAGTGTGTATTGACGAGCACCATGCCAACAAAATTCTGCAGCGCCTAAAGCGCCCCAAGCAATGCCATAGCGTGCTTTGTTCAAACAACCAAATGGGCCTGATAAACCTTTAACATTTGGTAAAATATTATCGCTAGGTACAAAAACATTATCCATAACGATTTCACCGGTAATGGATGCTCGTAATGAAAATTTACCTTCAATTTTTGGTGCACTTAAACCTTCCATGCCTTTTTCTAAAACAAAACCACGAATCACTCCATCAAGTTTGGCCCAAACCACAAAAATATCTGCCACGGGAGAGTTCGTGATCCACATTTTATTACCCGTAATGCGATAACCGCCATCAACCGCAGTAGCATGTGTAGTTAAGCTACCTGGATCTGAGCCTGAATTAGGCTCAGTTAAACCAAAACAACCAATGTATTCACCAGACGCTAGTTTAGGTAAATATTTCATCCGTTGCTCTTCACTACCATAAGCATAGATTGGATGCATAACTAAAGATGATTGCACGCTCATCGCACTTCGATAACCACTATCTACACGCTCAACTTCTCGTGCAACTAAGCCGTAAGTAACATAATTCACGCCTGCACAGCCATATTTTTCAGGTAATGTAGCGCCTAATAAGCCCAGTGCACCTAGTTCGCGCATAATTTCAACATCAAACACTTCATTTCGGTTAGCCATTAATATTCTTGGCATTAGTTTTTCTTGGCAATATTGATGCGCACTGTCACGGATCATTCGCTCCTCTTCAGACAATAAAGATTCCAATAAAAGTGGATCTTGCCATTTAAATGAGGGACGGTTTGCACTGCTTGAATGAGACATGAAATTACCTGTTAAGCTGAGAAATAATTAAGTGCAAAAATAATAAGCAAATACTAGCCAAAGTTAAAACATTATTTTCCTTTAACTGATATAGTTTAAAGCTATACCTAGGTTGACTAAGTTTATTATGGATTTAAAATCACTCAATTATTTTATTACAGTCTATGAGTTAAAAAGTTTTAGTGCTGCTGCAAAAGCGTGTTTTATTGCCCAGCCTTCAATATCTGCAGCAATAGCACAACTTGAACAACAACTGAAAGTAAAACTTTTTATTCGCCATGCACGTGGTGTAACGCCTTCAGAGCAAGGTAAAAAACTATTTCCATTGGCCAAACAGCTGTTAGGGCAAGCAGGTGCAATAAAAAACGTTTTTTCAGAAAAAACCCATAAGCAACCTTTTAACTTAGGCGTTACCCGCGGCTTAGGTGTTGAACGTATGAGCTTATTATTAAAAGAATTCACCTCAGCAAACCCTTCTGTCGAACTGACTTTAGTGCCACATACTGAAAATGTTGATGCACGTATTATTCTAAAAGATGAATTACAGGAAAATGAGCAGTATATAGACATGTGGCATGAAGATTATTTACTTGCCGTTCCTTATGACCATATATTTGCCCTTGAAGATACCGTCACAATTCAACAGTTAGATGGCTTACCTTTTATTCAGCGAATGCCTTGCAGTGCTTGGGATCATCTACAAGACACTTTAGCGATCGCCGGTATTAGTCTCGACGTACGAGCAAAAATCACTACCATAGATTATGCACTTGGCTTGGTACATGCTGGTTTAGGCTGCGCATTCTTACCCGCACACAGTGAAATTATTAAACGCAGTGACGTGGTCTTTAGGCCAATAGTCGGCTTACAACTCACACGAGAAATTGTATTGGCATACACAACATCGTCAAAAGCCATCAATAACTTAAAGCGTTTAGCTCATAAACATGCCCATTAGACATTACTGATAACGGAGCATATCCCTCTGTTTTTCTAGATAGCTCATTGAACAGCGCGACATATAAGCTAAAGTTTTGGGCAACTTTCTAACAAAGTAATGAAAATTTTCCATCTAATCAGCTATGTCTTAACAAAGTAAGAATATTAGCATTAGTTAAAACTGATTAAAAAATCTAAGTAAATTAATTTTGATCATCGTCGCTATTGCCACATTCGAGACATAAGCATTTTAAAATTCAGATTGGATTTTTTTGTATATTTTGATCTAGAGCGGACATGACTGAACAACCACATTACGTTAACAGCTTCCTGATAGCGGACGTTCCTCGTATATGAAAACGAGTTATTCGATGATAAATTTTTGCCAATAATCTATTAAGACTGACTGGCAACTGTGCCACCACAGCGGTCATTCGAGTCATAAGCATCGATATAAGTATTTACGATAAAAGCGGACCTTCGATTTCCGGTTTTCCATTCCAATTTTTTGATCACTTTGAGGCGTTTTGCTGCAACTGATGTTCGTATATGGAAGTTAACATCAGCCACAGTGAAGTTATTAAATAAAGTGCGATTAATCTTTGTAAAGTATCTGCATGTGACAACAAATCAGTGTAGTGGAGTAAAGCCAGCAATAATAAAACTAATACCTAACTTATGACCGTCAATTAAATACAACTGCATGTAATC
Source organism: Colwellia sp. BRX8-5 (assembly GCF_014077325.1). NCBI lineage: Bacteria > Pseudomonadati > Pseudomonadota > Gammaproteobacteria > Alteromonadales > Colwelliaceae > Colwellia > Colwellia sp. BRX8-5. The sequence goes on along the minus strand of NZ_JACGVR010000042.1, from coordinate 29,161 downwards.
GATTATCTGAAGAATTCAATTATCCCAGTAGCGGGATAGTAAAGCTCAATTTCACCATCTAGTTAATCAATTAACTCCTTGCTACTATTTTCCTGTCGCTAAGCAAACATGAAATTGGAGAAGATAATGGCTGAGAACAAAATTATAGTAGTTACAGGTGCCACCGGAAATCAAGGTGGCGCAGTCGTCAAACATTTACTGAGTAAAGATTTTACCATTAAGGCTGTGTCTCGTAACCTGTATGGTAAAGGCGCAGACAAGTTACGTGAAATGGGCGTGGAGGTGGTCTTTGGTGATCTGGATAAACCGGAAACCTTAACTCCGATACTTAAAGGAGCCTACGGGGTGTATTCTGTTCAGAATAATTGGACTAGCAGCATAGCTGTTGAAATAGCCCAAGGTAAATTTTTAGCTGATGCCGCGAAAGCTGCGGGGGTTGAACATTTTGTTTATTCTTCAGTAGGCGGTGCAGAACGTCATACAGGCATTCCGCACTTCGACAGTAAAGGAGAGATCGAACGCCACATTGCTAAAATAGGATTACCCTACACTTTTGTCAGGCCAGCCTATTTTGTTGAAAATTTTCTCGCAGAAGGTAGTTTTGCCTTTATTAATTGGAGCTTGTTGTCTTGGGCGCTGAAAAAGAATCGCAAGATCCAGTTTGCTGCCGTTGATGATATTGGTGCTTATGTAGCCTTGGTATTCTCTCAACCGGACAGCTTCATGGATCAGGCGATAGAATTAGCGGGAGATGAAAAAACGTTTGCAGAAATTAAAGAAATTTACATGCAAGTGATGGGTAAAAAACCAAGTTACCTGACTATGCCCGGTTGGTTGTTTTCCCCTATGAGCAAAGAGATGTCCACTATGTTTACTTGGTTCAAGAATGATGAATTTCAGGCTGATATTCCGGCATTGAGAGATCAATTACCTCAACTAAAGAGTCTAAAACAGGCACTAACAGAACTTAAAGGCTCCTAGTTAGAAAAAGTTAACCTTAGCTCAGATGAAAAGTTCACTGAGCAGAGGGAGCCTTTTTACGTTTTTGATAAACTTTACCTAAGATGATATCAATAGGAATGAATACAATGATCTTCAAAAAAGCACATCTACCGATTTTAATTTCATTTTTCATGTCAGCGTTTATGGCACTGATCATGTCAGGGGTGCTGGTTGCTTGGAATTCAGGCTTAGACGCAACTTTTTTGATACGCTGGATGTCGGCATTTGCGCTCGCATTTACTGTTGCGTTTCCAACGGTGTTGATAATAGCCCCCTTGGTAACTAAGTTCGCTTTATTGCTTGTTAAACCAGACTAACTGGGTAGTCGGTTTCGGAAATAAACTTAGTCCTTAACATAAATACCGTGGATGTTATTTATCATGTAATCAACCGCACTCGCAAAATCAGTGAATTGCTTAACGGGCAAGCCTGATTCTCTGGCTGCACGTTCGCAAGATAATATCCCAAGCGAATTACCACCGACCAACCCCAAAAACACACAGCCTAATGCAATATCTTCCTTGAGATGGGACTGTAAATGTTGATAGGCATCTGATGTGGCCAGACTGTCAACATCTTTGAATTCAATAATAAGAACCCAATAAGTAAAGTTTTTATCTGTGATCTGTTTATTGACCCATTGGGCAAAGTACTCAGCCCCTTCAAGATTTACGGGGCCTGAAGGTTTGACAACCAAAATATTGCCTAACCACTTAATTTTTATATCGCCATGAGCTGCAAACTCCATTGTTTCCTCTTTAGTATTAGATGAGAAAACTTAAGTGTAGTAGCAGTTTCTTGAGTTCCCCCTCATTGATAACTATGGATAGAAAACGCGATAAATTCCAGTTAAAGTTTAGCATCCCACGGAGCATGTGGCTGAGTTAACGCAACCACATGATCAATAAAAACTCGCACGTTTCGGGCAAGATGCTTATGGGAAGGGTAAATGATATATATGCTTTGTATCGGTGGCGAGTAGTCGGTCAATAAACGAATGAGTTCACCTTTTTCTAAAGACTGGATAACTAAAGGGTAAGGGACTTGGGCAATGCCCATGCCGTTGTGGGCAGCTTTAACGACTAATTGCATACTATCAACCGCATATCGTCCCGTTACGGGAACCGATATTTCATCTTTTTCAGTAATAAATCGCCAAGTCTGATTTTTCAAACTCGTCCCCATGATAATACAGTCGTGTTGGGTCAAGTCCGGGGGGGTCTTCGGTCTGCCCGCCCGTGCAATATAATCAGGGCTAGCGCAAAATACACTCTGTTTTGGACCAATGCGTCGTGCAATAAGGCTGGAGTCTTTCAACTCACCAGAGCGAAACGCGATATCAATGCGCTCTTCGATAATATCGACATAGCGATCGGTTACTTCCAGCTCTATTTGCACATCAGGGTATAACGCCAAAAAGTCATTCATCCAAGATTGTAAGTAATTGATGGCGAAATCTGTGGGGGAAGTAATACGCAACACGCCCGTCGGCATTGCTCTAGATTGGCTGACTAAGGCGTTAGCTTCCTCAATGGCAACTAAACTTTGCTGGCAATTTTCAAAATAGTGTCGCCCAATATCTGTAAGATGAAGCTTGCGCGTCGATCTTTGCAGTAGCCGAACCCCAAGCGTATCTTCAAGTTTTTGGATTTTTCGGCTTACCGTGGTCGAGGGCATCGCTAATTGCTTACTTGCGCCAACAAAACTGCCTGCCTCTACCACTTTCACAAACACATAAATTTCATTTAAATCAATCATTAATAACCATTTATCACTAATGGGATAGTTAAACTCAATTATACCATCTAATCAAGAGGTAAAAAATGAAATAATATAATTTCATCGTTTAACTGCACAAGGGCAAAACATGAGTCGCTCCATTATAGAAACTAGAACAGGCCATCAGCATGGTCCAGTGACCAGTTTTATCAACCAAAGCAATATTAAGCAACTGAACCCATTTGTATTGTGGGATCACTTTGAGACCAAAGGGCTAAAAGGTACGGCGGGCTTTGGATTTCACGGTCATTCCGGAATTGCCACTATTACTTACCCAACAATCGGCGACATCGTTCACCAAGATACTGATGGTAATAAAGGCAAACTTAAAGCCGGAGGTGTCCAACTAATGGCATCAGGTGCGGGTGTTTTACACAAAGAGACCGTGTATCCAGAACGCGGCACAACCGACGCCTTTCAACTTTGGACGCTTTTACCCGAAGATGATGTTGAAATGGGCGCTGTGACCTACTCATTAGCCCAGAAAAATGACGCTCCGATAGTCGTTACTTCCTACAGTCAAACCAAGGTATTAATCGGCCAACATGAAGGTGTTGTCAGCCCTGCTAAACACAGTGTCGCCATAACTTATATGGAAGTAACCATAAAACCAAACGGAAAATGGCAGCATGCTGTCGAAAAAGGTCAAACTACAGGTTTTGTTTATGTTCGTTCAGGTGAAATTGACCTTAATGGCTCATTACTAAAAGCGAAGCGTCAAGGTGTGTTGAACAAATCAGATGCAAATATTAAATTAACGGCCGGCGAATTCGGTGCAACCATTATGGTGGCATTAGGGCAACCATTGCAGCAAACCATTATCAGTTCAGGACCGTCGGTACATTCGAGTATTGACCGTTTGAACGAAGGTACACGCAATATCAAGCGATTGACACAAGCGCTTATTAATCAATAAAACAGAAACTAATCTACACGTAGGCTAAGCCAATTCAGGTTTAGCCTTCAACCAACCAACGAGGTTTATGATGAAATCACCACTATTTACACCAGAAAATACCGCTATGCTACTTATTGATCATCAAGTCGGCACTATGGGCTGGGTCGGCTCTGCGAGCCTGGAAGAAATTAAAATGAATACCATTGCATTGGCACGAGCGGCTGATGCTGTTGGTATGCCGTTAATTCTTACCTCTAGCATGGAAGATCAGGCACAGGGACCTTTGTTTGAAGAGTTACAACAGGCGGTACCAGAGGCTTACGCTAATCGAGTTATACGAGGAGGCATGGTTGATTCTATGAAAGATGAGGGCTTTGCCAATGCTGTAAAAAATACTGGACGAAAAAATCTTATCATTGCGGGTATTACGACTGACGTTTGTGTGATTTACCCAGCTATAACATCAGTGCAAGCAGGTTATAATGTTCAGGTTGTTGTTGACGGCTCAGGATCTCCCACCCAAACGGCTGACGATACCGCTTTACGACGCATGGAAAACAATGGCGTAACATTGACAACGACCAACCAGTTAGTTGCCGAACTTGCTCAAGACTGGAGCACCGAAAACGGTCAGAAACTCATGCAGGTATTGTATGAAGAAATATTATCAAAGCAACACTAGTCATCCAAATTAGTGTCGAAAATTAAAGCAAGCCAAGCACCTTTGTAGTGAAATATTACTACAAAGGTGTCTGAGCGTTTTCGCTGAACATCGCTTATTAACACTTGTGAACTTAAAACGAAGCTAAAAATCAACTAAAGCGATTGTCTGCTATCAGGCAATAGTTAAACTCCAGAAATGAAACACCATTGGCAGGAATGAGCTTGCAGGAGTCATAGCTGTCATAGCATCATCCAACTCGATTGAACATCACCATGACTGACTCCTGAGCCACCACAGCGGTCGTTCACGTCATGACTTCAAAGTACCAAAAGCTAAAGTAGAGCAAGCAGTCACTAACTTTAATTAATGCCACTTTCGAAACATAAGTAACGGAAGTATTTAAGCCGAAATTTAAGTTAGTCCGTGCAATGCACCTCCATACTTGTGAATTTAAGACATTAAAACATGTATAAATTTAAATGCAGCATAAAGGGAAAACCGTCATATGACGGCTATTTATTTTCAATCTAGTGAGGTTCTAAACGTTAGATCACCTACTTTTAAATTTTTCCATTTAGGCTTAACGGCTTCAACTTCATTATTTAAAAGATAATCTTTTATAAGTCTATTATCATTAGGGTTACTCGTTTGCATATATTTAGATTTCCACTGCTCATCTTTCAAAAACCACAGGTCAGCGGATGTAGAATGATTATTTTCTTCAATAACTATATAATCTAACTCACCATCTTCGTTTAAATCTTTAGCAATGAAATAATAATTGTTTCCGCGATATGTAGTCCATTCATTCTTAGTTTCTTCGCTATAAACAGCTTCAATTAAATTTTCTGGAAACTCATTTTTACTAGGCCAATAATTAACAAATTGCAGAAAATCTTCAAGACTTAATTCATCTTTAGCAATATTCTGATGGTTTACATACATTCTATCAATAATAGCTATCTTTTCAGGAGCTGAATCTTTTAATTCGGTCTTAAGTTTTTGCAACTCTATATAACCTTGTCGTCCTAAAGATCTATCAAAATATTGATAATCAAATTCATCATATGTTATCTCACTATCATGCAATCGTGATAATTGACTTGAAGCTGAAATACTTTGAAAGTTTAATAGTGGAGAATTAACCAATAACATAGAAACAAGGACAACAATTCCCATAGATATATTAACTTTACTGAGTGTTTCTAACCATGCATCCCGCTTTTTAATAATGCCAATTAAATAACCGAAAGAAAAACATGCAAGTAAAACACAAATTAAAACAGCCCAACAACGATCAACTGTTAATCCATATTGGTCAATACGAAGCCAGAGGCCATAAAATGAAATAAGGCTATAAATGGGTAATACACCTACTCCAATAAAAATTAGTCTGTGTAAAATATTATGATATGGACGTTCATGGGAAGCATCTTGATAAACGGCATTCACGAAAAACAATGTTAATGCTTGTAACCACATTACCAACAAGCTTCCTGTACCCGTCTTCCAGAGTGTATCTAGACCAGTAAAAGGTAATGTTGCTAGAAAACCTAATGAAACGATGGTTAATGCAGGTAAAAGAAATTTAATTAATGTTTGCAGAATTGTAGAAATATTATCAACCGTGAAAATAATATTTCTAAAAACTATAATGGCAAAACCGAAAGCAAGATTTAATACGGGTATAACAAACCAATCTTTTCTTAATAACTCTTTAAAGAACTCAATTTCTAAAACAGAAAATAATCCAGCCCCTAAATGTAAGATTCCCCAAAAAATTAAAACGAATAACCAACATTCACCGAATATAATAAAATTTCGCCATGATAATTTAAAAAGTGAGCTGTAACTAATTTCTTCATGACTTAGATATTGTTGGATATACATTAACGCTTTAAAAGCAGCTATAAGAGCAGTAAAACAAAATATACCGATAACACTGCCATTGTTAACAAATTCTATTGGTTCTTGTTGATAGCCAACATAAGCACCTAAAACAGATAATAATAAAGTAAAAGGTAATAAATATTTTACTGTCGCTTTGCTATTAGTTTTTGTAATTGATAATAGTGTGAGTAAAGGGAAGCTAATTGAAACAGTAACTAACGATATTAACCAAATAGGCTCTGTAGAAGGCCATATTTTATGTTCGACACTTTGGTACAACAGAGTTAATAAGATCCCTTGAATGAGGGATATAGTGATGATTAAAGGTTTTGGTAATTGATTATCCATATTTTTATTCTTATTTAATATTGTTAGTTATTTGCTTTAGTCGTTTTTAGTATTCAATTTCTGATAGTTGTATAGCAGACATTAAGCTTTTCAAGTGGTTAGGTCAACTATGAGCATTTCAGAGGGCATAGATTCCCCTAACCAATAATTTATTCCATGACTGGCAACTCCGCCACCATTGCGGTCATTCGATAGGAGAGTATTTTGTAGCTAAATCTACCAATTGGCTTAAAGTAGTGCTAACAATGTTACCCTGAAGTCTTTATTCATCAGGGTTAGCAAAGAATACTTAATCCTATGGTGATGGTTTAGTGGTGAAACAATCTGATTTACCATCATCAGAAACAAAAAAACACCAATCATTACAATTGATGTTTTCTAGAATCAATATTAAAAACTCTATTAGGATTGTTTCTTAAATCGACGTGATGCTAAACCAATCATTCCTAATGCAAAAATAGCGAGTGTGGTTGGCTCCGGCACATCAGTTTTCTTAACTAATGCGTGCTGCATCCACACCTGGTCCTCAGTCTTTGTGTTTCGTGTGATCCCCGCGGTATTCGCTAAACTGATATTATCACCAATTGGACGATCGTTATGTCCCCTATCAGTATTAACGCCGTTTACAGTATTATACATTAAGTCGATATGCCCGACCCAAAACGCGCCAGTCGTATTTGGGCTGCGCACGTTAATGTACCCACGGTTATACTTTGACGTTGTGACTCCGGTGAAGCCAAATGACCGATTTTGTGAGTATCCTCCGGCGAACCAATCATAAACTTGCTTCTGCTGTGCGGTAAGACCGTTCAGTTGCATCCAACCACCCTGATTGTCTAAAGCGTTAAATACTCCGACGGTCATGCTTAAATAAAGCTCATTAACTTGAGTTGCAGTCGCGTATTCGTAATCTTTATACTGACTCTGAGTTAAGATATTGGTTTCTACATATAACTTTGACTTACCACTAGTTATATCTAATTCTAACCATTCGTTACCACCAGTTATCAACCCCGCGTTAGCTTGCATTCCACAGACCAACATAAAACTAATAATTAGATTCTTATAAAATTTAAACTTCATTTGAGCTTCCTTTTTAATCCCTTTCCATTAGATTTGGTAGGTAATTGTTTAAATAGTAATTTATTAATATACTTGCTTTTATGCAAAAAACATACCAAAATTAAAATATCAAACAATTTCAATATTATGATAATTTATGCAGTGTTTAATTAAGTAACACTGTAAAATAATCTGACAAAAAACAACTTGTCAACCAGTTGTTTCGATTGAACAATATTAACAAACTGTAAATAAAACTAGTTTTAGTATAAAAATATTATTAGATGATTAAATTTCATCTTTAACCTGATATAAACCACTACAACATTCATGCTGAAACCACTTAAAACAAGTGTTTCAGTAGTGTAATTGATTAAAACTCAGTGATGCTAATTGTTGTATTCCAACACCGTAACATCACTACATACCAGTATATTCAACACATATTTACCACCTAGCAACTGACTTGTAATCAGTTGGTTTGACATGTCATTCATTGGTCTTACTATAAAATCAAGATATTGATTTTATAGTAATTTATCTATTTCTATATTCATGAGATTAGCATAAAACAAGATGGTGGAATTCAATATATGCATACTAACAGAGTTTTATCCGTTGCTAGTGAATTCGAATGTTGATAACGCGAACTTTGATTTCTTATTCGATCAACAATTACTTTTGTATCATAGTTAACATCTAAAGGTTGAACTCCACAGTCGGCTTTGAGCTTTCAGCAGTCATAGAGATTGTCCTCGCTCTATAGCATCATTTTTACTTTTTTTATCCTGAAATTAGCATCAAAGTCGATTTGGGGGACGTCCGCTAAGCTGAGGGTTATTAAGTTAGCTGTCGAACTTGCTTAGGTCAACTAACGGGTGCTTAGTTGACCTCGACAAACACTCTCAATATCAAAATTTTTATTCCGCTTAGCGCACACAGGAGACGTTAACACAGTTATTTCATGATGTTTTTCGAATAATTATTAAGGTTCAATTATGGCAGTTGAAGACAGGTTCCAACTTTATTTAGAGTGTTTTTTTAATAGATAAAGCTTACTGCAACATTTGTTTCTATCTTCATTCACAAAAGCACATTTGTACTCAACGGCATAAGTAGCTTGCATGGGATTTTTGTTTCGATCTTTATTTAGCTTCTACAACAATAATAAAAATTTTAGACTAAAGACAAAAAACCCAACAGTTACGTTGGGTTTGATTGAGTTCTAGTGACTAAATTGGCACTTTAAGACTGATTGTTCGCTAGAACGGGATATCATCATCAAAATCAATCGTTGGCTCTTGAGGGTTAACTTTAGGAGCTGATTGCTTTTGTTGTCCTTGATTTGCAAAACCACCTTGCTGCTGTGGTGCTTGTTGTGAATAACCGCCTTGCTGCTGTGGTGCATTGAAGCCACCTTGTTGCTGTGCTGGTGCATAAGCAGGTTGTTGACTTTGTTGTGGCGCTTGCTGAGAGTAACCACCTTGTTGCTGTGGTGCTTGTTGCGGAGCCTGCTGTGATGATTGCCCAGAAAAGCCACCTTGCTGCTGTGAAGCTTGACCAGAGAAACCGCCAGCTGACTGACCGCCAGAACCTTGACCACGTGAGTCGAGCATTTGCATAGAGCCATTAAAGCCTTGTACAACGATTTCAGTGGTGTACTGATCTTGGCCTTGTTGGTTTGCCCACTTACGCGTTTGTAATGAACCTTCGATATATACTTTCGAACCTTTTTTAAGGTATTCGCCAGCAATCTCAGCTAATTTTCCAAACATAACAACACGATGCCATTCTGTTTTTTCTTTCTGCTCGCCAGTTTGCTTATCTTTCCAGGTTTCAGAAGTTGCAATAGTAAGATTAGCAACGCCGCCACCGTTAGGCATAAAACGTACTTCTGGGTCTTTACCTAAATTACCTAAAATGATTACTTTATTAACACCGGCCATGAAAAAATCCTATCTTTGTGCGTAAATATTTTATTTACTGATTTACGTTATCGACAAACATAAAATAATTTATCGATGCAATTTTAAAAAGTGGCAATTATTCTATCACTGTGAGTAAAAAATTTCTTTGAGTTTCAGTGCATTTTTAAGTTTATTTTTTGATTATTTTAAACCGACATTATTCTTCTGGAAAAAGGTGAGCCTTCATTTCTATTTTTATCTGCTCAGGTATTTTTAAAGACGATTGATTTTCAAAACAAAAGTGAACCATAACGGCAGTTCCTGAGGCGCACTTTTTATTTTTTTGCCACGCTTCTTGGTAAACAGTAAACGATGACCCACCTATACGACCTATATAGGTGCGGATTTCAATTTCTTCACCATAGTAAAGTTGAGCATGGAATTCCACATCAATTTTAGCCAGAATTAACTGCCAATTTTTTGTATCTAATGTAGGCATAAAAAACCGAAAGACCGGATCTCTCGCTCCTTCAAACCACACAGGTAACAAGGTATTATTTATATGGCCTAGCGCATCGGTATCGCTAAATCTTGGCATTAATTTTTCACTGAACATAAATATTTTCCACAGATTTTAAGTGAGCTTATTTTACATACTTTTTCATTGTGTTGAAGTGTACAAGCGAAGTTAATAGAATATAAGCTATTGCTATGGTATTTTCATTATCAATATTTATTGAAGCTTATCAAACTATGACTGACTTTATAGAACTATACCCTAACGCCCTTTCTCCAGAGTTTTGTAAAAGATTCATTCATGATTTTGAAAGGAGTCCGCATAAAAACCAAGGACGTACCGGTGGCGGCGTAGATACTAGTAAAAAAATTAGCCAGGATATTTATTTAAATCAGCATGCTGAATTTCAGCCGGCACTGGAAACCATTTTACAAGCCTGTATTACTCATATCACTGAGTATGTCAGCAAATACTACTTTAGCTTGATCAGCAGTATTTCTTTAACCGTACAGCACCCTGTGACAAAGCAGCCCGTACAACTAACCGCTGATAACTTTGAAGAGGTAGGTAGACCTAATTTAGTCAATTTAATACAGTATTTATTTAGGCTCGCCCCGATTAATGCCCAAAAATATTTACAGGGTAAAGGCAATTATAATTATTGGCATTCTGAAATATTTCCACAGCTTGGTGATAATAATGCCTTGCACAGAAATTTGCTTTTTCTTATATATTTAAATGATGTCGAAGAAGGTGGTGAAACTGATTTTTTCTATCAAGAAAGAAGTGTTAAGCCAAAAGCTGGCACTATGGTTATTGCTCCTTGTGGCTTTACTCATACCCACAGAGGCAATGTACCGGTGTCATCAGATAAGTATGTGTTAACGTCATGGATGCTATTTAACCCCGCAGATAAAATTTACACCCCACAACCTTAGCAAAAACATACCCGTTTCACTTCATCATGCCTATGACATGCTGAAGTGAACGGCTATTATCTATTTGCTTATAAAAATAGTTTCAGTAATCGGTCTATTTGAGCCATTCTTAATTTTTTTAACAGTTTTTTAGGTTTTTCTGGGTACTGATCTTGTGACTCGAGTTGCAAGTAACTGCTAATTAATGTCGTATGTTGATTAATAACTGCCAGTTCATCAGTGAGCGTAGGTAATAAGTTTTGCTTGGCATCGTCAATTAATAAACCATTTTCTAGATCTAAGCCCCAAGCCCGTGGATTAAGATTATTACCAGTCAAAATATGCCAGCGTTCGTCAGCAACTATGCCTTTTAAATGAAAACTATTACTTTCGTGCTTCCATAAACGCACTTTCAGCAGCTTGTTATCAATGTATTTTTGTTGTCTTTTTAAAAATGCCTTTAATAAGGTTTCATAAATATAAGGAATAATACCTATTGTTGAAAATTTATCTTCATCCGCAATAAAAAAATCATTGGCTTTTTTATCGCCAATAATAATAGTCACTTCAACGCCACGCTTTAGCGCTGAACGTAAATCTCGCATAACCGGCTTCGGTAAATTAAAATAGGGGGTAAAAATCAGTAAATTTTTCTTTGATAAACGAATCGTTTCGCGGATCTGTTGATTAAGTTGATTTTTTCTCCGGCCAAAACCAATCAGCGGCACAACAGATAATTCACCTGCTAAAGATTCAGGTTTTTGTGCATAGAAGTTAAAACGTACCGTTTTTAATAGCGCTTTTAGCTTAGATATTGTATTTTTTATTTGTAATTTATTAGGTAAAGTTGCCACATTTAATTGCGGCGAGAATTCACTCTTAACAAAGGTTTGTTGAAGGAATTGACAAAAACTTTCACACAACGCCGGTGATTGAATTTGGTAATAACGGTCTAAACGATATTTTTCAGCTTGGTGCAAATAGATATCATTAATACTCGCCCCCGTATAAAGTAAAGTATTATCAAAAATCATGCCTTTAAAGTGCCAAACGCCCATTAATTCTTTACGTTTAACCGGCACACCGTACACGGCAATACTTTCACTGTATTGTGAGGCTACTTCAAGATAAAAATCGCGATTACCTTGCCCTGATTTATCACCAATTAGACCCCTTTGCGCGCGATGAAAATCAACAAACACTTTAATATCTAAATGAGGGTTAGTTTGCTTTGCTTGATATAGGGCATGTAACACTTGCTGACCAGCCGCATCATCTTGTAAATATAAAGCCGTTATATAAATACGTGATTGCGCACTTTCAATTAATCGAACTAAGGCGGTAGCATATTGTTTTGCGCTTGATAGCACCGTAATATTTTCAGCTAAAAGAGGAATACCCGCTAATACTTTATTCATTCAGGAAATCCACTTAATTTATGAACACATTGGTTTAACGGGCAATAATACCTTATTTGTTCAAACAGTCACTTTATTTCGATAAGTCATCGAGTTTAAATTGCGACAGTTGCTGTGTAAGGTGGTCAGCCAGTGTTAATAAATTTTCCCCTGCGCCGGCTGCATCTTTTGCTGATTGCATAACTAAGTCTGCGTCTTGGGCAATACTTTGGGTATTTTCTGCCATTTCTTTTACCATAACACCTTGCTGATTAACGGCGGTTGATATTTGTAAGGTCGCACCAACAATGTCTTCAACATTATGCGTAACTTCTGTAAAAGTGGTTTTGACGAGTGTTGTTTTATCAACACCTTGTTTAGCCATTGCAACACCTTGGTGCATTGCTTCAACAGACCGACTGGTGCCTGATTGTAACAAGGCAATTATACGTTGAATTTCGGCTGTAGAGTCTTGAGTTCGACTAGCTAACGTTCTCACCTCATCAGCAACAACAGCAAAACCACGTCCCTGCTCTCCAGCACGTGCTGCCTCGATAGCCGCATTAAGTGCCAACAAATTGGTTTGATCGGCTATTTCTTTTATGACGTTAACAAACTGACCAATGTCATGGCTATATTTTGCCAATTCATCAATAAGGCCTGCAGACGTATTAACCTCTTCTGAAATATTATTAATGGCTTGTGCCGTGTCACTAATAATATGACCACCTTGATTAACGTGCTCGCTGGTTTGTTCCGTTAATTGCAGTGTCGCTTCAGTACTGTCGCAAATCACCTGAACCGAGCCACTAACTTCATTGATAGACCGCACGACGGAGTGTGTGTTTAGCTGTTGCTGGGCAATACTGTGCTTCATATGATCGGTGAGTTGATGAATGTTGTTTGCCGAAGCGCGTAATTTGCTAATGTCATCACTAAAGATGGTCAGTAATTGGCGTATTTTTCTTTGCATTTGACTAAAATTTTTAGCAATATCACCAAGTTCATCAGACGCGTTAACCTTTAACGCCTGAGAAAAGTTACCGCTACCTAAATACTCAGCCGCTTGGTTGATGGCATTAACATTATTAATTAAGGAATAATAAATCCCCATGAGTAAGTAGCCAATCACCACAATAACAACTATTAATACTATCGCTAAAATCCAAAGAGTTTGCTCACTCTTCTGCGTTAAGGTATCAATTCTTGTTAATAACAAATTGTCACTAGTTTTTAACAAACTTTCAGTCAATTGATAAACTGTTTCGGCTAATTGTGTAGCTTGCTGTTGAGTTAACGATATTCTATCTGGGTCGATCATCTGTTGATGTAATTTTTGCTGGTATTCATCAAGTTGTAGATTAAAGTCGGCGTGTTTAGGCAAGTATAAAGACAGTTCATCATTAGCAACACGCTCTAGCTGTACGGTTGTTTTGTCAAGTTGTACTTGTAGTTCATCAAGACGTTTATCAAGCGCGATAACAAGAGTGTAATTTTCTGCATTGAAGCCATTGGTAATAATTTGAGCACTGATTGATTCAGTCCGTTTTAAATATTCTAATAAGGCGGGAATTCGTTGGCTACTTGCCTCAGCTAAGTAAAAGGCTATCGCGTCATTTTCTCTGGATAAGCCACTTAAGGCGGCAAGGCGTTCTCGAATCGATAAGCTTTGCTCGTAAATTGCTTGGTAACCCTCAGTTTGAAGGGAGGTTTCTTTTTCTCGTAAACCTTGCCAAGCCTGTAACAATGCAGAAGTTGAAATATCTCTAGGTAAGTTCAATTGTGAAATTTTATTGGTAACTACACTCGATTTAACTTGTTGAAAGCGACTATCGGCTATTGCTTGCTCTAGTGTTACTGCTTGCTGTATTTGTGTTAGCCCAATTAATTGCTCTTCATGTTGTGTTATCAAAGCACTTTGCTCTTGAACTATCCACCATGAACCAAGAAAAACAGGTAGAAAAAACATACCCGCTAAAAGAATAAATTTCGCTTTAAAACGTAAAGCATTAGAAAGTGAGATTGCAGGTTTTAGAAATGCAGACATAATTACTCTTATTTTTATGGGTTAACTGTTATGCGAATATAACTACATAACAGTTGACCATAAACAGAGTTGCTTTCTTTCAATTATTATTTATATCTTCAACAAGTCGGCGAGCACTTACTGTTAGATGATAGCGGCAAGCTCTGCAGCTTGGCGTATCGCTCTTTTCGCATCTAATTCAGCAGCAACTTTAGCACCACCAATTAAGTGTAGTCCTTGCTCCGCACCCTTGATGCTTTCTAATTTATTATATAAACCACGTTGTGATTCTTGCCCTGCACAAATTATAACATGGTCAACATCTAGTACTTGCTCTATGCCATCAATTTCAATGGTTAAACCTGCATCATCTATTTTTTTGTAACTGACACCAGCTAACATTTTTACACCATTATTTTTTAAGGTCGCTCTGTGGATCCAACCCGTTGTTTTCCCTAACCCTGCACCGACCTTAGTCGACTTCCTTTGTAATAAGTGAATATTACGTGATGTTTTTTCAATAGGCTCTACTGCCGACTTGTCCAACAAAGCACCATTACCCTGATAACTTTGATCTACGCCCCAGCTCTTTAACCATTTTTCTTTGTTGTTCACGAGAGGACTTTTTTCGTGTTCTTCCGCTAAGTAAACCGCAACATCAAACCCAATACCTCCAGCGCCAATAATGGCAACATTTTTTCCTATGGGTTGTTTATCACGTAGTACATCTAAATAATTTTTTACTTTTTCATGCTCAATACCTTCTATATCGAGTTTTCTAGGTAAAATACCCGTTGCAACCACTATTTCATCAAAGCCAGCATTTGCTAGCGTTTCGGCAGTCGCTTCGGTGGATAAATGTAGCTTAATATCGAGTAAGTTAATTTGCTTATTAAAATACCTAATCGTTTCATAAAATTCTTCTTTACCTGGTACTTGCTTAGCAAAGTTAAATTGACCGCCAATTTCACTAGCACGGTCAAAAATTTCTATTTTATGACCTCGTTGTGCCGCATAGACACTAAAAGCTAAACCAGCAGGGCCAGCGCCTACAACAGCGATACGTTTATTTTTTGACGCTTTAGCGAAGGTCAGTTCTGTTTCATAACATGCCGTTGGATTAACTAAACAAGAAGCACGTTTTTGCTGAAAAACATGGTCTAAACAGGCTTGATTACAACCAATACAAGTGTTGATTTCATCACTTTTATTTTCCATCGCTTTTTGGACAAATTCCGCATCAGCTAAAAAGGGTCGCGCCATTGAAACCATATCGGCCTGTCCTGATGATAAAACTTCTTCAGCGACCTCTGGGGTATTTATGCGGTTAGTTGTCACCAATGGAATAGAAACTTCTTGCTTCATTTTCTCTGTGATCCAAGTAAATGCAGCACGTGGTACCGAAGTAGAAATGGTAGGAATGCGCGCTTCGTGCCAGCCAATACCGGTATTGATTAATGTCGCCCCAGCCGCTTCAACCGCCTTTGCCATGGTAACTACATCGGCCCAGCTATTACCTCCATCAACAAGATCTAGCATCGACAATCTAAAGATAAGGATGAATTTTTCACCCACTTTTTCTCTAACAGCTTTAATGATGTCAATGGCTAAGCGCATACGGTTTTCAACGCAGCCTCCCCATTCATCGGTTCGTTTATTAACGCGTACACATGAGAACTGGTTAATTAAATAACCTTCAGAACCCATAATTTCAACACCATCGTAGCCTGCACGTTGTGCTAATAATGCTGAATGGGCAAAGTCTTTAATGGTGCCTTTAATTTGACGAACTGACATCGCAGCGGGTGTAAATGGGTTTATCGGTGACTTAACTTTACTTGGCGCAAAGCTAAATGGATGATAAGAATAACGACCGGCGTGCAACAACTGCAAACAAATTTTTGTTGGATACTGATGAACCGCTTCAGTAATTTTTTTATGTTTAGCGACGTGCCAAAACTTACTGAGTTCACAGCCCATAGGTGTTAGGCGCCCGCGTGCGTTGGGGCTAATACCACCGGTAACAATTAAGCCGACACCACCTTTAGCTCGAGCTTGATAAAAAGCGGCCAATTTATCAAAGCCGCCCTTTTCTTCTTCAAGTCCAGTGTGCATTGAGCCCATGAGTGTACGATTTGCTAAGGTGGTAAAACCCAAATCTAATGGGGCTAATAAGTTAGGAAAGGCGCTATTGGCTGTGCTAATTGTCATAGTAGTTCACTTTTTCGGGATTATTTTTATGGTCAAACCAGTTATTATCATTATAAAGTAGACGTTTATAACGATAAATTCAAGTACTATTTTGACAGCTGTCAGATCAAAAATATATTTACTAAAAATTTCAAGCAAGTATGCTGAGTATGATGAAAAAACAGATAATAATTAACGATATCCTTGCCCATTTATCAGCAGAATTGTCTGCGATAAAAACAGCAGCAAATAATGCTCACTTAGCCGCCACTGATGATCAGTCGGTCGCAGAAACTCAATACGATACGCTTGCTATTGAAGCTAGCTATTTAGCGGAAGGGCAATCTAGACGTGTCAATGATATTCAACAAGCTAAACAAGCCATTGAACGGTTCATTATTTACAATTTTGAGGAAAGAATGCCTGTTTCAATAGGCGCCTTAGTACAGATAACACCAGAAAAAGGTGGTGATAAATGGTTTTTTATTGCGCCGGCCGCAGGAGGCTTTCAAGGCGTATTAAATAGAAAGCCCTATACCGTTATTACACAAAACTCACCGATGGCAAAAGCATTAATAGGTAAGTATATTGATGATGATGTTGCGTTAACAATAGGCACTAGTAAGCAATATTACCTGGTTAGTGGCGTTTATTAATTGTGGTATTTAACAGCTTTGTCTCTGCTGAACTTGCCTATAAGGAGATAAGAAAATTCAGCAGATGGTTTATCACTATGGGTTCAAGGCAGCTTTGATATCAGCCAAATTCACCACTTTATCATCAACCTTGAGGTAAACAACCGATTCTTCTTGCACCAATATCGCTTCGATAACCCCAGGTAATTCAATTAATTTTTCGGCGACTTCATTGGCTTTTTCTTGGCAATCAATGCTAGTCGTGAAAGTATAACTTTTTGATTTTTGCAGTGGTTTCATGCTTATAGCACCAAAAAACCATAATAAAGTGATCAATGACATTACTAAAAATATCGCTTGTTCCCCAAATTGGCTGGCAATAATGCCGCCAATAATACCACCGGTAAAAGCACCTAAAAATTGACTACTCGAATAAATACCCATCACACTGCCTTTTACGCCAGCCGGAGCAATGCGTGACAAAATAGATGGCATAGTTGCTTCTAGATAATTAAAGGCAGTAAAAAACATCACCACCAATAACACTAACGTCCAAAAGCCAAGCGGTAAATACCACAACAGTAATAACGAGGCTGCCAGTAATAAGATAGCCGCTGAAAACATCTGTTTTTCTTTTTGCTTTTTAATCGCAATAATCATAAAAGGTACCATCAAAAAGAAAGAACCTAACAAAGCGGGTAAATATAATTGCCAATGTTGCTCTAGCGCTAAACCACTGGCAACAAACTGTTTAGGTAAAGTAATAAAACAAGCCGTTAACGCCATATGAAGAATAAATACTCCCCAATTTAAACGCGATAATTCGGGATTACGAATAAGCTTACTGAGTTGCTCCGGTAAAGCGACACTATCGCCCTTTGGCGCTTTATTTACTGAGTTTGGTACCATGAACTGAATCATTACCATAGCTAAAATGGTTAATATTGCCGTAAACCAAAACAAACCACTCAGCCCAAACGCTTGCGCAACTATAGGTCCAAAAACCATAGCGAGAGTAAATGACAAGCCAATAAACATACCAATAGTTGCCATAACTTTGGGTCGTTGCTCTTCTCGACTCAAATCGGCGGCCAGTGCTAATACCGCACTTGCAATAGCGCCGGTACCTTGTAATGCTCGGCCAAAAACAACGCCATAAATAGTGTCAGACATTGCAGCGACAACACTCCCTAAGAAGAAAATAACTAAACCAATTAAAATAATCGGTTTTCTGCCGTATTTATCAGACAGTATCCCCATAGGTATTTGCAGCATAGCTTGGGTTAGACCATATGCTCCAATAGCTAAGCCTATCCAAATAGGACTAAAGCCGATCAGTTGCTCGCCATAAATAGCAAACACTGGCAAAATCATAAAAAGCCCAAGCATACGCAAGCCAAAAACGGCGGCTAAAGAAAATGCGGCTTTTTTCTCAATACTGTTTAAACCTGTCGTACTCATGGGGCTCTCTATTTAACGTGTCATAAAAAAGCGAAAATTCGCGCTATAGTAGCACGACAAAGTCCTGAACAAAAACAGAGATTATTACTGATTATTGCCGAGTAATTATGCAATAATACTTGGTTCAAACTTTACGTAAAATAGCGATAGCGAATCTATTGAGTTTGTGCACATTCGGATAAACTTATTAGAGTGGATATTTATGAAAAACATTGAAGTACGTGGCGCTAGAACGCATAACCTTAAAAACATCAGCTTAGATATTCCTAGAGAAAAATTAGTCGTTATTACTGGGCTTTCGGGTTCAGGTAAATCTTCACTCGCTTTTGATACTTTATATGCAGAAGGTCAGCGACGCTATGTCGAATCACTTTCGGCTTATGCTCGTCAATTTTTATCGATGATGGAAAAGCCTGATGTCGACCACATAGAAGGCTTATCGCCGGCAATTTCTATTGAACAGAAATCAACGTCGCATAATCCACGCTCTACTGTGGGTACTATTACCGAAATTTACGATTACTTACGACTACTTTATGCCCGTGTTGGCGAGCCACGTTGCCCTACACATCACCAGCCTTTAGCGGCACAAACAAATTCACAAATGGTCGATAAGGTTTTAGCGCTTGAAGAAGGTACAAAAGTCATGGTGCTCGCGCCTGTGCTTCAAGGTCGAAAAGGTGAGCATGTTAAATTACTCGAGAACCTCGCATCTCAGGGTTATATTCGAGCTAGAATAGACGGCGAGGTCTGTGATTTATCTGATCCTCCAACATTAGAACTTCACAAAAAACATACGATTGAAGTGGTGGTTGACCGTTTAAAAGTACGTGACGATATTCAACTTCGCTTATCCGAATCTTTTGAAACCGCATTAAGTTTAACCGCGGGTACTGCTAAAGTTGCCTTTATGGATGAACCTGATCGAGAAGAATTAGTCTTTTCAGCTAATTTTGCTTGTTCAAAGTGTGGTTATAGCATGCAAGAGCTTGAGCCGCGCTTATTCTCATTCAATAATCCAGCAGGTGCCTGTAAAACCTGTGATGGTTTGGGTAATCAACAGTTTTTTGACTCTGCTCGTGTTATTACTAACCCTGAATTGAGCTTGGCGGGCGGTGCAATACGTGGCTGGGATAAACGTAATTTTTACTATTTTCAAATGCTACAAGCACTGTCTGATCATTATAAATTTGCCCTTGATAAACCTTTTGAAAAGTTATCCAAGAGTGACCAAGATTTAATACTTCGTGGTAGTGGTAAACAAGAGATTGAATTCAAATATATGAACGACCGTGGTGATGTTGTTATTCGTAAGCACCCGTTTGAAGGCATAATTAATAATATGGAACGACGATTCCGTGAAACAGAATCTAATGCCGTTCGTGACGAATTATCAAAATACTTAAATAGCCAACATTGCCCAGATTGTAATGGCAGTCGTTTACGCCTTGAAGCGCGTAATGTTTTTATTGCTGATACACCATTAACTGATATTGCCGAGCTTGCTATTTCTGACGCCTTAGCCTTTTTCGAAAACTTAAATTTATCAGGTCAGAAAGCACAAATTGCAGAAAAAATTCTTAAAGAAGTGTGTGAACGTTTAGGCTTCTTAGTTAATGTTGGCTTAAATTACCTCAATTTATCACGCGCTGCTGGCACCTTATCAGGCGGTGAAGCACAACGTATTCGTTTAGCAAGCCAAATAGGTGCTGGTTTAGTTGGCGTAATGTATGTATTAGACGAACCATCAATTGGGTTACATCAACGCGATAACGAACGTTTATTAAAAACCTTGATCCATTTACGTGATTTAGGCAATACCGTGATCGTGGTTGAGCATGACGAAGACGCCATCAGAGCCGCCGATTATGTTATTGATATTGGCCCTGGAGCCGGTGTTCATGGTGGTGAAATTATTGCTCAAGGTGATGTAAATGATATTTTAGCCTGTGAAAATTCACTAACGGGTAAGTACCTTTCAGGACGAGAAGGTATTGAGATACCTAAGGTTCGTGTGCCTTTTGATAAAAACAATGTCGTTGAACTAAAAGGCGCAACCGGTAATAATTTAAAGAATGTTGATTTAGTTATACCCAATGGTCTTATGACCTGTGTAACTGGTGTTTCAGGTTCAGGCAAGTCGACCTTGATTAACGATACCCTATTTAAACTTGCTCACATTGCTTTAAATGGTGCGACGACACAAGAACCAGCACCGTATAAAGAAATTATTGGTTTAGATTTACTTGATAAAGTTATCGATATTGACCAAAGCCCGATAGGGAGAACACCACGATCAAACCCTGCAACCTATACGGGTATATTTACCGCTATTCGTGAAATTTTTGCTGCGACTCAAGAGTCACGTTCAAGAGGGTATAAACCCGGACGCTTTAGCTTTAATGTAAAAGGCGGGCGTTGTGAAGCTTGCCAAGGCGATGGATTAATCAAAGTTGAAATGCATTTCTTACCTGACGTTTATGTTCCTTGTGATGCGTGTAATTCAAAACGTTATAATCGCGAAACATTAGAAGTAAAATATAAAGGTAAGAGCATTCATGAAGTGCTTGATATGACAATCGAAGACGCGTTAACTTTTTTTGCCCCCATCCCAGCTATTAATCGTAAATTACAAACGTTAATGGATGTTGGTTTAAGTTATATAAAATTAGGTCAGTCGGCCACTACCCTTTCAGGCGGTGAAGCACAACGGGTTAAATTATCAAAAGAGCTATCCAAACGTGATACCGGTAAGACCCTCTATATTCTTGATGAACCAACCACAGGTTTGCATTTTCACGACATCAAACAACTGATGCATGTTATCCATCGTTTGCGTGACCATGGCAATACTGTTGTTGTTATAGAGCATAACTTAGACGTGATAAAAACAGCCGATTGGATTATTGATTTAGGCCCTGAAGGTGGCTCTGGTGGTGGTGAAATATTGGTTTCTGGTACACCTGAACAGGTCGCTAAACACAAGACATCACATACCGCCAGGTTCTTAAAACCTTTACTCGAGAAGCAAGCAGCTAAAAAGCGTAAATAAGTCTTAACAAACCCAAAAGGCGTGTATCGCCGTTTAGCTTGAATTTTCAGGATGCAACTGAAATTCAGGTCGAACGGCTACCTATCAAATTGGCTTGGTATATCGCGCCTTTTGTCGTTAAGATAGCTTTACTTAATAGACAATATTACTGATACCCTAAATGACGGATACCAAACCCCAGCCATCATGGCAAAACCCATTCATTTACCTACTCGCTTTTTGTAGCGGTTTTTGCATAATGGGCATTGAACTATTAGGTGGCAGAATACTTGCTCCTTTTTTTGGCAGTAGTGTGCATATTTGGGGCAGTATAATTACCGTGTTTATGCTGAGTTTATCGTTTGGCTATTTGGCTGGTGGTAAGCTGTCGACAAAAAATGCTTCTTTGAAAAAATATGGTTTTATCTTTGTATTAGCAGGCATTACCATTTTGCCCGTTGCCTTATGGTCAACAACAATAATGGAAGTCATCTTTTTAAATGTTGAAGATTCTCGCTATGGCTCTTTACTCGCCTGTACAGCGCTCTTCTTTATACCTACGATTATTTTAGGGATGATCTCCCCTTACTCGGTCCGCTTATTAGTAACTGACCGAGATAAGAGCGGTCAAATCGCTGGAAAACTATATTTTGTTTCCACACTAGGTAGTGCATTAGGTACTATTCTTACTTCATTTTATCTGGTGTTATTTTTTGAAGTGAACAGTATTATTATGGTGTTTAGTTCGATATTAGCGTTATTGGGACTTATTGCTATTGTCTTAAATAAATCGGTGAAATCTGTTAGCTTTAATACAGTAGGTGTTATAAATGAGTAAGCTTAATTATTCGATGTTAACTATTTTTATCCTGAGTTGCCTATTTGTTAATAGTACAAGCGCGGAAGTCGTTCACCAAGAACGTTCATTATATCGAAATATATTGGTTGATGATCAAGGTGATTTACGTTGTTTGAAATTCAATGTGAAAACAACTAAAACGAATCAAAGCTGCTTTTATAAAACTGCCCCTCAACGTTTAGTCTTTAATTATACAAAACTACTCTTTTCCGCTTTGCTATTAATTGAGCAGCCTAAAAGTATTCTTATTGTTGGTTTAGGTGGCGGAACTATGTCAAACGTCCTTCAAGAACTCTACCCAACGAGTAAAATCACCAATGTTGAAATAGACCCTGCGGTTGTAAAAGTTGCTCGGCAATATTTTGGTTTTCTCGAAAACCAAGCTGTTTCATCGGTAATACAAGATGGCAGAATTTTTATTAAACGCGCGTTGATCAGAAAACAACAATACGATTGGATAATTCTTGATGCGTTTAACGGTGATTACATTCCTGAGCACTTATTAACGCAAGAGTTTTTACAAGAAGCTAAAGATTTACTTAGCCCCGAAGGTGTATTAAGCGCTAATACTTTTTCAGTCAGTGATTTATATGCACATGAATCAGCTACCTATAAAGCAGTATTTGGCGATTTTTATAATGTACGAAACTATAAAAATAGTAATCGCATTATCTTAGCCGCCAAAGGACAACTGCCCAGTGTTGAATTAATTAATCAGCGAGCAAAAAAATTACAAACACGTTTAACACCTTTCAATATTGATTTATTAAAGATAAGCCAACAAATGACACCAATTAGTGTCGAGCAAGACTGGCCAGAAAAGACTAAGTTATTAACTGACCAGTTTTCACCGGCTAACTTATTGAATTAAGTAGCAGGCACTTAACTTTGTGCTTTTAGCTTTAACTGATTGCTCTGCAATTACTTTAAATAGCTAATACTTTGATCGGTAACACAACGAGTAAAGCTTTTTTGCCTTTCTTCTCGGCTTAACGTTGAAATACTTGCCGTTACCACCGCCATTCTTTCTAACTTCTGCTGCGGTGGTAAACTTGATAATTGCTCAGAAAAACAGCCATGCAAACCATAATTCAAAGCAGTATCAGACTGTGTTGTTGCTCCCGCTAAACAAGCCGTTAATTTTTCAGCCAGTAAATTACGGTCCATATCTTCAACAAGCTCCTTTACTTGATAATTAGCATTACCGCTATTTTTAGCTTGGTCACAAGCAAAAAACATATCTGCAACGGCAACTACCGGTATCAAGCGTTCATGTTGAGCGCTAAAACGTAACTTTAGCCATTTGTCATGCTCAAGTTGCTCGGGTGTTTTATCTGCTGAAGCATTCGCTATGCTCAATGGTAAAATTAAAGCAATGAACAAGGAGCTGATCTGTAAAAGTAATTTCATAAGTCTGTCTAAAAGATAAAGTATTGCGTGCAATTTACCTTACTCATCATTAAAAATACAATTATCGTTTTATAACTATCACACTTCACCTCGTTAAATATCCGTGTTCTAATAAGAAAAACTCTGCAAAGTAAAATACTATGAACACTAGAAAATTAATTCCATTGTTATTCTCTGTCCTGACCAGTTTTTGTTTTACAACGGTAAGTTTTGCCCAGCCAATAGCACAGGAAAACGTATTACAAAATTTTGATAAATTAATTGCTGATCACAAAGGACAAGTGATCTATTTAGATTTTTGGGCATCTTGGTGTGGTCCTTGTCGAAAGTCCTTCCCGTGGATGAACGAAATACAAGCGCAATATAAACAGCAAGGCTTAACTATTATCAGTGTTAACGTTGATAACAATAAAGCATTAGCAGATGAATTTTTGGCAGAAGTTCCGGCTGATTTCACCGTTTTTTATGACCCTAAAGGCAATGTTGCCCGTAAATTCAAATTAAAAGGCATGCCAAGCAGCTACATCATTGACCGTTCAGGAGAGGTGGTTAGTACTCATGTTGGCTTTTCAGAAAGTAAAAAAGAAAAGTATCAACAAGAGTTAGAAGCTTTACTTCAGTCGACAGAGTAAAGAATACTTACTCAACAATAGCTAAGTAGGCTCAGCTATTTATAAATAGACCAGACCTTAATTAGCGTTAAAGGTCTGGGGTTGAACACTTGCTAAGGGTAATATTAACGTTTTTTATAAGTAAACTTTAGCCAAATATAAATACCACTCACTGATAGTAAGATAAGCATCAAAGCAACAATGTCCATAAACCAAACACCTAAGTTACCAAATAATCGGCCAGAGTGAGCATCAAGAATCACTCTTTCCCAGTTTAAAAACTGCGATTGGAATTTTTTGTTCGCCACAACCAACTCATTTTCGGTCACAGAAGCACTTTCCACCCAAGACGGCTCAACCAGCGTAGTGATCTTTTGCCACTCAAAGAAATCACTATCTCCTTGAAAATAACCCTCTGGTGTATTTAAAACAAGCTGATCACCAATAATGCTAAATGCTGAAATAGGCGTAGGTAAATCACTGGAATTGTCGATCTTATCAATAATAAGCCCTTCGTCAGTAAAAATAACAAGTTGCTTTGTGGTAACCAACAATAGATAAGATTGAAAACGGCTAATACCGATAACAGGCGTATCACTTTGAAAAACCACTTGATCGTTTAACCAGATAAGCTGGTCAGTGACTAACCATTCTTTTTGTTGATAAAAACGAATATCACTAGGGGGCTTAATTCCATAATGATTAAGTAGTATTGAGCTAGTGATTGATTTATCTGACAAAGAAAAAAATGAGGTGTGGTTTAAAGCGACACCCGAAATAGAAAGAAAAATCAGGAATAATGCAGCAAATATACCCAGTTGCCGATGCCATTTTCGCAGATGACGAACAAACCGATTACGGATTAAGTATGCTGATTTTTTATTTATCATTGGGATACGTTAGACCTATCTAAATAAACTTATTACCGGTAAAAATTAAACTTTTACCTTTTTATTTAACCACAATGCCAAACGTGCAACTTTAGTTAGTGCGCGTACCGACATGGTTGCGCCTGTTATACCATCAATATGTTGATTAAGCATGTTTTCTTTAGTCAGTGAGGCTGACTTAAACTGATTTGTGAAAAAGTCATGTCGAACTTCATCACCACGGGACTCTCGATAAACAAGGACTTTAAGATCAACTACCTGCTCGTCTTTAATGTGAACACCAATTGTAATAGGTTGTTCTTTACCTATTTCTTCAAGCACCCAAACCGTTGCATTTTCTTGCTGCCAGTACCTTACGCGTAAACGGTTATATTCATGGCTCATAATATCACTAATTACCACTTTGTCGTCATTTGACAACCATAGCGCTTTAGATTTTGGTGATTCACCATTAAAAGAACTGCTAATAAACTGTTTAGATGTTTGATAAATACCATTCGCAAACGCCGGTGTTTGCAAACTAAGTATAACTAAGAAAGTGAATATAATTTTAACCACATGTCACCCTTGATGATAAATAGATTTGTTAAAACACAAAAGTGAATGAGCAAATAATGCTCATTCACTTCCATGTGAATTATAACCTAACGCAAGTTTGCGATAAGTAAATCAAATTAAAACTGGTAGCCAAAACCTAAGTTAAAGCCTTGCGAGTCTTTTGAACCGCTTAATTCTTCAAAATCGGCTTTTAGTACAACGTTTTCATGTAAGTAATAATTGATACCTACACTGGTTGATTCAACAGCATCAGAAGAACTAGCTCCTGCTTCATTGTTATATTCAGCATAGCGGGCAAAAGCACCCATTTTTTCATTAAACATATATGAAGGTTCAACGTACCAACCTGTTTGCTCATCTCGACCTAATGCTTTTGCTTCTTTACCGTAAATATTCCAAGCGGCATATAGTGCACGAACGGTGAAGTTATTAACTTGGTAAATAGCATGGGCTTGAATTAATGTTGCAGCAGCTTTATCAACACCAGCAGCACTTTGAGCCAAATCTGTTTGAAACTGAACCGTTGCGGCTAACTCTAAGCCTGGAATAGCTGTATATTTTATACGCCCAGTGTAGGCTAAGTTTTCAGCCGAAGCGTTAGAAACTTTTTGACGTCCGCCTCTAATTTTGTAATCATCTCCAACGTTTAAGCCACTAGTTATAGCAGTATCAACAGCTATACCTGGCGCCAACTTAAAGTTAGCTGCAACACCGGCTTCCCACCACGTAGCTGGAATAATATTCTTTTCAACACCGTTACGTTCAACACCATAAAATGTTGGTGGCTCGTGAGTTTCGTTTATGATGCCAACAGGAACCAAAAACAAACCTGTTTTGGTAGTGATAGTGTCGCTATAATCGTACTCTACGTAAGCTTGTTCTAGCTCAACTTCGCCATCTTGGCCTTCACCAGCAATGCTATGTTCTAATTCGAATTCAGAGAAAAAGCGAAGTTTATTGGTGAACTCATGACCAAAGAATAGTACGAAACGATGAAAATCAACTTTCGCGTCAGTATCTTTATAGTTGTTATAATGTAATTCGCCGTAGCCACCAATTGTTGTTTTGGCAAATGGGCTAGCAGTTGTACTTGACTCAACTTGGTCAGCAGTTGCTTCTAAGCGCTGCTCTGTTTGATCTAAACGTTGTTCTAAGCTCTTTAATACTTCTTGTTGCTGGGCAATAACTTTACGTAATTCCTCTGTATCGTCATTTGCAATAACAGCCGTGCTAGCAAATAAGCCAACAAGTGCAGAAGCAATTAAGGTTTTCTTCATCATGGGTTCATGTCCGTTATAGTTTGTAGAGAGAGTTTTTATAATTGAAGTGATAATACACATGAATAAAGCGTAATGCAAACGATTATCATTAAGTCTTTCGTTTGTGTTTGATACAGATCAAGATTTAAACTAGATACTTCAGAGATCCTATAATTGGTAACATCGAAATGTGCTATGTTTGTAATACACTTTATGTTTTCGCCGTGCAGTTTACTTAAAAATCAATATAATCTTAAAAGAAAGAAAGTAAATATTCATCTCCCTTTAGACAGCCAGCCTACCCCTAATGTAAAAGCTAAACCTGAAGATATTACAGCAAGCATTTTAGATAAAAGACTCGCTGATGCAATTTTTGCTGCCGTATAAGCCTTTATTTACTTTAGTAACATTAACCAAGCCTGAGCGTAGTCGGGTAAATGCTTATTAGCTTGGTGATAATCACTCCAACCTTTATAGCTATCTACTAACATATCTAATTGGAATAAATTATCATCGAAGGCTCCACCTTGATCAGCTAGAACACCGATCCGTGATATATTTTCATTATTACGGTCATAGCTAACCATAAAGAGTTTACCTAACCCTAGCTGCTTTACATTGCCAGCAAACGTTACTTGAGATTTTAACGCTATCTTATCCTCTTGTTTTTGGCCATAGCCCATAATGCTAGGGACCTCAATAAAATACCAATATCTTGCTTGCTCTCGTTTTCCTAATGCATAATCATAAGCTATGCCGTTATTACGGTGAACATTAAAGTAACGAACTTTTCCATCGACGTTTACCACGCCAGTGCCTTGTAACAAAACATCATGTAATGCTTCTTCAGATAACCAAATTAGAGGTTTAACCGCTTTATTATTTGATAAGGCTCCTGCCATAATATCTTGTCGGGTATACCTATACCTTATCAATTGCTGTTTCTGGTTTTCAGCTTGATCTAATGAAAGGCCTTCCTCATCAGTCGGTAAGGCATACAAAGCTTGATTATATTTAGTGGTTTTAACGGTACTGGCATCTAATAGTTTCGTATAATATTTAGTAAGAAAAATTTTATCTTTGGGAATACTATTTAGTAATCGACTTTTAACTTCATTAGTACTTTTATCTGCAATTAGTTGTGCTGTCTGTGTATCAGGGAGCCAACGAAAAAAATTAAAATTCTCTTTTACAAATGCTATATCGTGTAGGCGACTCTGTCGTTTTGCTCGAACGTCATCACGATAAGTTGTACAGATAAACGCCAATGTTTGTTCAATATCTTGCATACTAATTTTATTGTTAAATACTGTCCCTGGGTGTACTGCAAACTTATCACTAGGAACCTTTTGTATATAATCCATCGTATTTTCAGTAACTTGACATAAGTCACTTGTTTTAAAATCTACAAGTTTATTAATACTTGGTGATTTTTCAAGGACGAATTCATAAGAATTCACTTGAAATATAAACAGGAATACAGAGGAAAATAAATATATTAAGTAACGCATTAATCAGACCTATTAAAACTTTTTCAATATTGTAACTATTAAGCTAATAAAAGATATAGGTTTATCATAGAACAAACAGCAAAATATCCTACTCTGACATGAGCATGTCTAATATAAGACACACTACCCTTGTTATTAATGCATGCTAGCTATGGATTTGGTCTTTTTTAAACGTCAGAAAGCAAAAAACCCGACTCTTTCGAATCGGGTTTCTCTTAATTAGGAGCCTAGCAATGTCCTACTCTCACATGGGAACTCCCACACTACCATCGGCGCTACTGCGTTTCACTTCTGAGTTCGGAATGGGATCAGGTGGTGCCACAGTGCTATTGTCGCTAG
>NZ_JACGVR010000046.1:0-26243 GCF_014077325.1 Colwellia sp. BRX8-5 | reverse complement strand
TTTAAATTTATTATTATTATTATTATTTTTTTCTAATTAACTAAACGATAGCAGCACCGATTTAGATCAATCAACCCAGCACAAACCAAAGTAATGCGACACCCAGAACTAAGCGATAGATAACAAATGGCATCATACCGACTTTTTCCAATAGAATAAGAAAGTAGTGAATGCAGGCATAAGCACTAAAAAAAGCTAACACACTGCCAATACCAATAGCATTCCAATCAACAGGACCGGTTTCAGTAATTAATTTTAATGTTAAATAACTCCCCGCCATCGCAATGGCAGGAATTGACAATAAGAAAGAAAATCGAGCCGCATTTTCTCGACTTAAGCCAAGCATCAAACCGATAGTCATTGTTATACCTGAACGCGATGTCCCCGGAATTAATGCTACCGCCTGTGCTAAACCAATCAGCATAGCGCCTTTAAATCCTAGCTTTTCAAAATCAATATGCTCAGTCGCTTTTCTTTTACCCGCTTTAATGTCAGCAAAACCCAGTAAAAATCCAAAAATTAAGGTAGTAGCAGCAATAACCAACGCAGTACGTAAATGTGCTTCGATGAAGTCTTTGCCGAGCAAACCAAATATTCCTAATGGGATAGTCGCAAATAATATCCACCAGGCAAGCTTGCCATCAAAACTAGTATTATCACCTTTTATACTGCCCACACAAGCAACAGCCATATTCGCGACATCTTTACGAAAATATAAAACAACCGCGAGTAATGTTCCAACATGCAAAGCAACATCGAGTGCTAAACCTTGGTCTTTCCAGCCTAAAACAGCTGAGGGTAAGATTAAATGTGCTGAACTTGATACGGGTAAAAACTCCGTTAATCCTTGGAGAATAGCTAAAATAAATATCTCTGTAATGGTCATTGCTTATTATATTCCTTATGTATAATTCAATTTTTTTAATGTCTAACTTTTATAATTGGCTTGACCAAGAAAAGTCTACTGTGGTTATTTGTTGTTGTGTTTTATCGTAAGCTTGCCAAAGTTGTTGGTACGATTTTTTTAAAATGGGGTGTTTAAGATCTGGCGCTACTTCAGCCAATGGCCATAAAACAAAGGCATTTTCTGTGATCTCGGCACGTGGAATTTGTGCTGGAGTGTCCAACACTAAATCGTCAAACAGTAATAAATCTAAATCTAAGGTGCGTGGGCTATATTTTTTAGCATCAATTTCTCGACCGTTGTTAAGCTCAATTTCGCGGAGTGCTTTAGCCACTTGTACTATATTAAGTTCGGTCGTCGCACCGATCACCATATTATAAAATTCAGCACCGTCGAATCCTACGGCTTTACTAGCAAATAAAGATGATAGCGTTAACTCACCAAGCAGCGCTTCAAGGGCAGTCAATCCTGTCTGTAAATAGTGCTGACGGTCTACATTACTGCCAAGCGAAATATATAAACGCGCCATTACCCATGATTACTGTTATTTGATTGGCTACCACGTTCAATTTCAACGCCAACTGTGATGGCATTATGCACCGCATTAGGCTTGGCTACTTTTAATTTAAGCCAAGGGATCTGATAAGTTTCGATTAAGAATTTAGCCAAACGCTCTGCTAATGTTTCAATTAAATCTACGGGGTTTTTATTAGCAAATTCGGCTATTTTTACTGATATTTCGGCATAATCGAGTGTTTTAGCTAGCTCATCATTTTCGGCCGGTTTGGCGGTATCCCACCCCATAACTAAATCAATCACTAAGGTTTGTTTGATTTCTTTTTCCCAATCGAAAAAACCTATGGTGGTTTGAATACTCAAGCCTTCAATATAAACTTTATCCATTAACGTACACTCATCTTTAATAAAACAACTAAAAATATAGGTCGATTTTACCTGTGCAAAGTTATAAAAACTAGTGGTTGACGGATCAATTCATTTTTTTTATTAATAGACGATAGAAAAACTTATTTCCATTGACATTATGAAAGGCTAGAATATCTAAAATTGTTGAAAACTTGTTATAATTAACCATCATTTTAACAATGAATTGAGAGGTTTTTGTATTAGCGCTCTATTAGTAACACTGATAATAATGCTTGCTGCCTATTTGGTCGGTTCGATTTCTAGTGCTATTTTATTGTGTAAGCTATTAAAACTTCCAGATCCTCGCACTACCGGCTCAAACAATCCTGGCGCCACCAATGTTTTGCGTATCAGTAACAAATTCATCGCTGCACTGGTGCTGGTCTTTGATATCCTCAAAGGCACTATTCCGGTGTGGGGCGCTTATTTCCTTGATTTAGACCCCCTTAATTTAGGGTTAATAGCACTGGCTGCTTGTTTAGGCCATATGTACCCTATATTTTTTAACTTTAGAGGCGGAAAAGGCGTTGCAACCGCACTGGGTGTATTATTACCGATAGGTTTAGATCTTGGGGGTTTATTGATACTGACCTGGGTAAGTGTTATTTATTTTAGCCGATATTCAAGCTTAGCCGCTATTATTACGGTATCGCTTGCGCCTTTTTATATTTGGCTATTAAAACCTCTATATATGTACCCAGTGATGATGCTTTCGGTATTAATTATTTTTCGCCACAAGGACAACATTTGGCGATTAATGAAAGGAGATGAAGGTAAAATATCCTTTACTAAGGCCAAATGAAGTCATTAATGTGCCAACTTTACCGCTAGTTATACCGCTGGTAAAGTATCTAACGGCCAACGTGGTGTCGCTTTAAACGATAAATCTGCATCTGTTCCTGCTTTTAAACGTTGCAAGCCCGCATAAGCTATCATCGCGCCATTATCAGTACAAAACTCAGGACGTGGATAAAAAACTTCTCCACCGAGCTTTTTAGTGATTTCCGCTAATTTTTCTCGAAGCGATGTGTTGGCGCTAACGCCACCAGCAATCACTAAACGTTTTAACTCACACTGCTGCAAAGCACGGCGACATTTTATTGCTAAGGTATCAACAACCGCTTCTTGAAATGCATAAGCGACATCGGCATGAGTTTGTTCATCCATACCTTCATTGCCTTGTGCTTTTTGTAACGCTATTTCTTTGCGAATAACGGTACCCGCAGCGGTTTTTAAACCACTAAAGCTAAAATCTAAACCTGGACGATCTGTCATTGGACGCGGCAATTTATAACGCCCTTTTGTGCCTTTTTCAGCCATCTTCGATAAAGCAGGCCCGCCGGGGTAATCAAGCCCAAGTAACTTAGCTGTTTTATCAAACGCTTCACCCGCAGCATCGTCAACTGATTCACCGAGTAATTCATATCGACCAATGCCGTCAACACGCACTAGCATAGTATGTCCACCCGAAACGAGCAGGGCAACAAAAGGAAACTCTGGCACGTTTTCTTCTAACATAGGCGCGAGTAAATGCCCTTCCATATGATGAACAGGCACAGCAGGAAGTCCCCAGCCGTAAGCTAAACTTCTGCCAATTGAACAGCCTACTAATAATGCACCCACTAAACCAGGCCCTGCAGTATAAGCAACGCCGTCTAGATCAGCAGGGGTTAAGTTAGCTTCTTTTAACACTTCTTTAATTAAAGGTATTGTTTTACGGACATGGTCTCGTGACGCTAATTCAGGAACGACTCCGCCGTAGTCAGCATGAACAGCTATTTGACTATATAAACGATGGGCTACAATACCTTTAGGTAAATCACCTTCTCCGTCATCATAAATAGCAATACCCGTTTCATCACAAGATGTTTCTATACCTAAAATTCGCATAATACCCTTAACCTAAAAGCCTAAATAATGTTTATTTCATTTTATTGAGCGATTTTAACGCCAAATACGTTAGCTATTATACCCATTTGATCAAGGTTGTGATCTACTTTTTTATCAGAAAAATAGATAATGATCAGCGACAACGTTTAATAAATTATTATTCGTTTTCCCCCCGTGAAAGTCAGTGGATATATAATAAAATTAGTATTAAATCAGTTAATTTTAATTTTAGAAAATATTACACTTTACTTTAACTAGTGCTTAGCTTTAGAATACGTCACCCAATTTTGATAGAGTGGGTGTTTGCGAAGCAATAATGCTTAAGCGATACACCAATCATATAGATACATACTAAGGTTATACATGCCAGTAATTAAAGTTAGAGAAAACGAACCATTTGACGTTGCATTACGTCGTTTTAAACGTTCATGTGAAAAAGCAGGGATCCTTTCAGAAGTTCGCCGTCGCGAATCTTACGAAAAGCCTACTTGGGAACGTAAACGTAAGAAAGCTGCCGCTGTTAAGCGTGCTGCTAAAAAAGTTTCTCGTGAAAACGCTCGCCGCGTTCGCATGTACTAAGATACCTTAGTAGTATTTAAGACTATCGAGTAAAATAAATGAGTTTAATAGACCAACTCAGAGATGAAATGAAAGTTGCGATGCGTGCTAAAGACAAATGTCGTCTTGGTGTTATTCGTATGGCCATTTCATCAATTAAGCAAGCCGAAATCGATCATAACCTTGAACCAACTGATGAGAACATCATTGTGATTTTAACCAAAATGGTTAAACAACGCAGAGAGTCCATCAAAATGTTTACTGACGGTGGTCGTGATGAGTTAGCTGCTAAAGAAGCTGAAGAAGTAACCGCGTTAGGATTTTTTCTTCCGCAGCCACTTTCAAGTGAAGAAATTAGTCAGTTAATTACCAAAACTATTGCTGATACCGGTGCTGCTTCAATGGCTGACATGGGTAAAGTAATGGCGGTATTAAAACCATTAATGCAAGGCAAAGCAGACTTAGGCGCAGTAAGTGGCCAAGTTCGTAATACCTTAAATGCATAACGGATTTTACTAAAGCTTACTGTTTTCGTTTTATTAAAATGTACATTTTAAAGCCGTGAAATTTATTTTCACGGCTTTATTGTTTTATATAATACCTATTTATCGTTTCACTTGGGTGAGAAGTTAAAAAACACCTATCCAGTACAGGTCAATTAGGTTTAAAATAACCTTCGCACAAACAACCAAAGAAAATGTAGACATGACTGGTATGATCCCTCGACAATTTATTGATGATTTATTAGCGCGCGCTGATATTGTTGAATTAATTGACTCTCGAGTGCCGCTAAAAAAAGCCGGCAAAAATTATCAAGCTTGTTGCCCATTCCATACCGAAAAGTCTCCCTCGTTCAGTGTTAGCCAAGATAAGCAATTCTATCATTGCTTTGGTTGTGGAGAACACGGTAATGCTATTTCCTTTTTGATGGAATTTGACCGTTTAGAGTTCCCTGATGCGATTGAAGAACTTGCCTCACATTATAATATGGAGGTGCCACGTGAACAGAATAACCAGAGCCCTGCGCAACTAAAGCAGCAACAACAAGTTCATAAACAAAAACAAGATGATTACGAACTGATGGAAAAAATCAGTCGTTTTTATCAACAACAATTAAAAGTTGCTACCGATAAAGATTCCGCCATTGATTATTTAAAAGGTCGCGGCTTAAGCGGTGAAGTGGTGAAGCGCTTTGGTATTGGTTATATCAGTGACGCTTGGGATGGGATGATGAACCATTTTGCCAAAAATCCTGAAAGCACTCAGCAACTTGTAGATTTAGGTATGGCAATCCCTGGCGATAAAAATCGTCCTTATGATCGTTTTAGAGGTCGTATTCAATTCCCCATTCGTGACAAGCGAGGTCGCGTTATTGGTTTTGGTGGTCGTGTATTGGATGATGGTACGCCAAAGTATTTAAACTCTCCAGAAACACGTATTTATCATAAAGGCCATGAACTTTACGGATTATTTGAAGCAAAACAAGCCAATAAACAATTGTCTCGATTGGTCGTGGTTGAAGGCTACATGGATGTTGTGGCATTAGCACAACATGGTGTCGACTATGCTGTAGCGTCGCTCGGTACATCAACCACCCCAGAACAATGCCAAACTTTATTTAGAACCGTTAAAGAAGTTATCTGTTGTTATGATGGTGACCGAGCAGGCCGAGATGCTGCATGGCGAGCCATGGAGAATGCCCTGCCTTTAATCAACGATGGTACGAGTTTAAAATTTGTATTTTTGCCTGACGGTGAAGACCCTGATTCGTTGATCAGAGAAAAAGGTCAACAAGCTTTCGAAGAAATTCTAGATAACGCCACACCCTTGTCAGTTTTTCTTTTTGATCACCTTTCTCTGCAAGTCAATATGAGTACTTTGGAAGGAAAATCAAAAATGATTGAGCTCTTCCAGCCTTACTTAAATAAGCTGCCTGATAGTACCTTGAAAGATTCAATTTTGACTGAATTAGCCAATAAATTCGCCCGTGGCAACGAAAAACGTTTAGACGAATTACGTAAAAAGAACAATCAAAACAACAAGGCGAGTACGGTAAAGAAGCAAAGTAAGATCACACCATTACGCCTTGCTATTGCATTATTACTTGAGCACCCCCATATCATTAGTGCATTACCGGATATTACTATTTTACAACAACTCGATATGCCAGGTATTCCTTTGCTAAATCGACTGTTAGTTTTATGTAAACAAAATTCAAAAATTAACAGTGCTCAGCTTATTGAACATTTTCGAGGGACCACTGAAGGTAGCCAATTAACAAAGTTAATGTGCTTACAACATCATGTTGAACCTGAAAATGCTGAATCGATGTTTATTGATGTAATAGAAAGTTTTTTAAACAAATTTATTGAACAACGTACGGAGCAATTGCTTGCCAAAGAACATGCAACTGGCTTAAGTAAAAGTGAGAAACAAGAATTACATAGTTTGTTAAGTGCGTAGCAAACAAAAATAAGTTGAACAAACTTTAACGCTGGCAATATACTAAGCAATTAGCTATAATTTCCGGCTTACTGTTTTCATTTTGATAGCCATAATTTAGGTGGACACTCGTCAATGAATCAAGCCCCACAATCTAGACTTAAAGAGCTCATTACCAAAGGTAAAGAGCAAGG
Organism: Colwellia sp. BRX8-5; assembly: GCF_014077325.1. NCBI lineage: Bacteria > Pseudomonadati > Pseudomonadota > Gammaproteobacteria > Alteromonadales > Colwelliaceae > Colwellia > Colwellia sp. BRX8-5. The sequence goes on along the minus strand of NZ_JACGVR010000046.1, from coordinate 19,331 downwards.
TTACTTAACTTTTGCTCAAGTTAACGATCACCTGCCACAAGATATAATCGATTCAGACCAAGTTGAAGACATCGTTAGAATGATCAACGACATGGGTATTCAGGTATTCGAAACTGCTCCAGATCAAGATACCTTGATGATGACAGAAGGTAATACTGATGAAGATGCTGCTGAAGCAGCTGCCCAAGCACTTGCTACGGTTGAAAGCGAAATTGGTAGAACAACTGATCCTGTCCGCATGTACATGCGTGAAATGGGTACGGTTGAGCTATTAACGCGTAAAGGCGAAATTGTTATCGCTAAGCGTATTGAAGAAGGCATTAAGGAAGTTCAGCGTAGTGTTGCTGAATATCCGCCGGCAATCAATTTTTTACTCGATATGTGGGACAACTTTGAAGCTGAAGAAGTACGTTTAACCGATATTATCGTTGGCTTTTTAGACCCTGATGCTGAAGAAGAAGAAATTCCAGCAGCAGCGACGCATATTGGTTCAGAGCTTTCAAAAGAAGAGCTCAACGACGAAGATAAGTCTGATGGCGACGAAGAAGATGAGGAAGAAGAAGATACCGGTCCTTGTCCTGAACTTGCTAAAGAAAAGTTCACTCTACTTCGCAATGCCTACGAAAAAGCAAATAAAGTTATTAATGCTAAAGGTCGCGGTCATAAAGACGCACAAGCAGCGATTGATGATTTAGCTGAAGTATTTAAAGAATTCCGTTTAATCCCTAAACTTTTTGATAAGCTTGTTAAAAACATGCGTAGCGTAATGGATAGATTACGTATTCAAGAACGTTTAATCATGAAGCACTGTGTTGTTGGTGCTGGCATGCCTAAAACAACGTTTATCAAAATCTTTCCAGGTAATGAAACCTCTAAAGATTGGTTTAACGAGCAAAAAGCTGCAGGTCATGCTTATTCAGCAAAAATGTCTGATATTGAGTTAGACGTTGAACGTTGTATTTATAAATTAAACCAATTAGAAAAAGAAACGTTCTTAAATGTACACGGTATTAAAGATATTAACCGTCGTATGTCTATCGGTGAAGCTAAGGCTCGTCGTGCGAAAAAAGAAATGGTTGAAGCTAACCTACGTTTAGTTATCTCGATTGCTAAAAAATATACCAACCGTGGTTTACAATTCTTAGATTTAATCCAAGAAGGTAACATTGGTTTGATGAAAGCGGTTGATAAATTTGAATACCGTCGTGGTTACAAATTTTCAACGTATGCAACGTGGTGGATCCGTCAAGCGATCACCCGTTCAATTGCTGACCAAGCCAGAACGATTCGTATCCCTGTACATATGATAGAAACGATTAATAAATTGAATCGTATTTCTCGTCAGATGTTACAAGAAATGGGACGTGAGCCAACACCTGAAGAATTAGCTGAACGCATGATCATGCCGGAAGATAAGATTCGTAAAGTATTGAAAATTGCTAAAGAACCTATTTCAATGGAAACCCCTATCGGTGATGACGAAGATTCACACTTGGGCGATTTTATTGAAGATGGTAATGGCGAACTACCTGTTGACTCGGCTACCGCTGAAAACTTGAAAGATGCGACACACGAAGTATTAGCTGGCTTAACCGCTCGTGAAGCTAAAGTGTTAAGAATGCGTTTTGGTATCGATATGAATACCGATCATACGTTAGAAGAAGTGGGCAAGCAGTTTGATGTGACCCGTGAACGTATTCGTCAAATCGAAGCAAAAGCGTTACGTAAATTACGTCACCCTTCTCGCTCTGAGCAACTTAAAAGTTTCTTAGACGGCGAATAAAGCTTTCATTTTTAAATAGATGACTTAAAATCCAGTAATTAATTACTGGATTTTTTTTGTCTTTAATTAACTCGACTCAATAATCAGCCAATCAAATTTTTCATAAAAGGACTTTCAATGCGCTTTCTCATTCTACTATTTTCTTTATTTTTAACACTTCCTACTTTAGCGGCTAAATCTGGACCTATCGAAGTAACTCCCTTTGCAGGTTACCGTTTGGGAGGAGATTTTACTATTGCTGGAGATTTTTATGGTGTTGATGAACCTCAGTCATTAGCAGTAGATATAGATGAAGGCTCAAGTTTTGGGGTGATTGTTGCTTGGCCTTATGACAATAAACGCCAAGGTGAATTGCTGATAAGTCACTATGAAAGTGAATTAATCCCTGCCAGGTTATTAAGCCCTTATACTAGTGACTTATCGGTAACTTACCTACATATCGGTGGTAATGTGCCACTTTCAAATAGCTTAGTTCCCTTTTGGTTTTCTGGTGGCTTTGGTGTTACGCATTTTTCACCCGAGGCAAAAGAACTTGATGATGAAACTAAACTGTCAGTAAACCTAGGGTTTTACAGTAAATTACAACTCAATGACCGTATAGCGATTCGTTTAGGTGCAAGAGTATATGCGACACTTATTGACTCTCAAGACGCACTTTTCTGTGATAACAATACCTGTAAAATCGCAATATCGAGCGATATGTGGGTGCAAAGTGAATTATCAGCAGGTTTAACCTTCACGTTTTAAGACTTACTTATCAACAATAATATGCTTAGGATCAGATAGAAATGTTTGGTCCGTTAAGGTTTTCAAAAAAGCAATTAAGTCTTCTTTTTCTGCTTCTGTTAAGACAAACCCTTTAATGAACTGGCTTTTCAGTGGATTACTTCGCCCATCACCTTGATATTCACCCGTAGTAACATTTCGTCCACCCGCGGCATAAAAATCAATAACTTCCGCTAAGCTTCCAATACTGCCGTCATGCATGTAGGGCGCACTAACTTCAATATTACGTAATGTTGGCGCTCTAAATCGGCCATTATCTCTCACTAACGTTGAAATTTCAGACAAACCAGTATCATGTTTAGGGTAACCTGATTTATCACGACCACTTTGATGGCTAACATTATACAAACCCGTATTATGGAAGGGTCTGCGATCAATAAGCTGTTTTTCATGACTGGTAGACTGAGTGAAATTAAATCCGCCGTGACAATGATGGCATTCAAGCTGCTCTGAGAAAAATAAATTCATACCGCGCAAAGCCGAGGCAGAAATAGCATTGTCATCAGCCAAATATGCATAGCTATCAAAAGGCGAATTTAAAGAAACTAAACTGCGAACATAGCTCGCTAATGCTTTCACAATTAAATCGAAACTAACGGTTTGATTTGGAAATGCTTCTGTGAATAACATTTGATAAGTTTCTGAGCTAAAGCGTGCCAAAACTTCTTCTTCATGACCGGTTATGCCTAGCTCAACCGGCGATTCACCAAACATAGGTAATAGTATTTGCTGTTCAATAGAGGTTAAACCGTCGTGTGCCCACGTTAACGTTTTGTTATACGCTATATTAACTAAAGCAGAGGCATTACGTCGATGTGGTTGTGCGGTGCTGCCAAATGAATGGGGAATATTTTCACCAAAAGCAAACTCTTGATGATGACAACTTGCACACGCTTGTTGTTGATTAGCTGACAAATTTTTATCAAAAAAGAGTTGTTTACCTAAATTAACTTTTGCTTGGGTCATTGGGTTATCTTGTGGTACTTGTGGTTTAGGAAAACCTTCGATAATTGGCCACTGATAATCACTTTCTAATTTATTATCATCACTACATGACTGCAAAGCCAAGCAAATGCCAAAAGTGAATAAGCACTGAAGTATTAATTTAAGTCGATGTAGAAGCCAATTACCCATTATTTTTTGTCTTAAATAACAACGATTCATTACTAGTATTCGCTCCCAAACCTAAGTTTTTAAATAACATTTTACAGCTCTCTTCATCGATTGCCGATTGACAACTATTTTTGCGTGCTAATCCAACATCTCGTACTAACAACGCTAAATCAAATTCAATGGTAGAATTTTCCAAGGTAAAAGGTAAAGCAACAGCCACGCGATTAGGATACAAACATTCATTTTTTGGTGCTCGTACTGGGCTTAATGCTTTACAACCTGTAGAGCCTAGGTGAAATAGCCAGTCATCATTTTGAGAGACTAACTCGGCCCGCATAAATTTATGCCCCCCTTGCCATCCCCAAAACATTGAAGCGTCATTTAATGGGCTAGGCTGGGTTAATGGATTCAGGTGATTAAGTGCAAATGGTACACCTAAAGTAAAACGAATATCAGTAACAACAGCCGCTTCATCTAATGGCATTAATTCGAGTTGCCAATAACCTTTGCCATTTTTTCTATCACATATCTCTCCCAGTAAAGCGACATTGTCTGCTTGATTTGCATTTGTTGTCATCAGCCAAGGCTGCCAACCATTACTACTGGTATTCACTTCAACGCCATGTATAAAAAACTGTAACTGCTGATATTGCCACTTTTGTGATTCGCTACTTTTTAATTCATGAACATCAGAGAAACTGCTTGCACAGTTAATGTCAGTATTTTTATAAACAGCTTGAAAAGAAATTTTTGTGGGCTGTGACTTTTGAAAACATCCTGAAAGTAAGGTAATACTTAACCCAAAAATAGTTGTGACAGATAAAATTTTTTTTAATATATAACGGTTCATTTGAATAAGGCTTAATCGTTGAATGCAAAGTAATATTTACATGAAGTTAAGGTAATGTTAACGAGTTGGTTTTAAATTGTACGTTAACTTGCTATGGTAAAGCCATCAAATATTGAGCAGCTAAATAAAAAACGAGTACATTATGACTAAAATATCATTACCTCTTGGCATTGCAATTATTTCAATATCTTATTTTTTACTCTCTTCAAATACATTCGCTCATTCAGAGCATGATAAGTCGAGGTTTGTTGCTGTTAATGGCGTAGATAAAGACCGCTGTGATAATGTTCTTAGACCCTGTAAAACAATTGCCTATGCGGTTAGCCAAGCAAACAAAGGTGATAACGTACTTGTTGCTTCAGGCGACTTTACAATCACTTCAAGCGAAGAATTATTTTATTTAAAAAGCGCTCTTGTCTCAGTCGTCGGAGGCTATAATCAATTTGATCATTATCAATCGCAAAGCCCTCAGTCAAATGTTACCACTTTACATAATATTCCAATTGAAATGGTTGATGAGCTTCGCAGCAACGGCTTTAGCGTAATTGCAGATGGTAAAGCCTTTGCTAAAGATAAAGATTTAAAACAAAAACTTGCAAGTTATTATCAACTCAGTGAAAGCCAAGCAAATGAACCTTGTGTTAATGGCAAAGCTGATATTTTTGACTGCAATAACATTGATTTACTCGCTCATTTCCCATTAACTGCAATGTCGAGTGATCCTGTTGAAGGCAACGATATTTGGGGCCATGTAGATTTAAATACGGGTAATGAATTTGCTATTATGGGCGTAAAAAATGGCGTTGTTGTGGTTAATGTTACCAACCCAACCACTCCTGTTGAAGTGGGTACAATAGCTGGAGTAACGTCAACATGGCGAGATGTAAAAGTTTACCAATACTTTGATGAAAATATCAATTTATGGCAAGCCTATGCTTATGTTACAACCGAAGGTGTTCGAAATGGTCCAACAGATTATGTGACTATTATTGACCTTAACAATCTTCCTCATTCAATAACCTTAGTTGAAAAGAATAAAGTCGTCAGTAGAGCCCATAATGTTTATATCACTAATGTTGATCATACCCTTAATATAACGCTTCCAGATCAAACAGCTTCACTGCAACTTATTGGCACAAACAGTAGGGGTGGAGCTTTCCAAAGCTATTCATTAGAAAACCCAAAAACATTAGTCAACGTTACTGCTAACAATTTTGGTAATGGCTACACCCATGATGGGGCTTCTCTTGTTATAGATGATCAACGTTCAGTTAATGATTGTGGTTTAACGTCAGGTAGCTGTACTGTTTTCATTGATTTTAATGAAGACGTCATGAAGTTATGGAATATCACCGATCCAAATAACTCAACTCAGTTAGGTGCGGCTGAATATAACGACGTAGCTCCGAACAATAAATATGTACATTCTGGTTGGGGCACGGAAGATAAGCAGTTCATTTTATTACATGATGAATTTGATGAATTTCGTGGTGGATTAAACACCACTGTTAGAATATTTTCAATTGGGGACCTAACGAACCCAACACAGGTTGGCCAATGGACAGGTCCTACACAAGCGATTGATCATAATGGTTTTGTTCGAGGTAATAGATACTATATGTCTAACTACGAACGTGGCTTAACCATTTTAGACATTACGGATCCTACAACGCCTACTGAAGTTGGGTTCTTTGATACTTTCACACCGAGTAACTCAGCAAGCTTTAATGGTGCATGGGGCGTTTATCCATTTTTACCGTCAGGAAATATTCTCGTTAGCGATATTAACAGTGGTCTGTATGTACTAAAAGATAACGCAAAAGCTTCAACGAAAGGAATGTTCAGCTTTACCAGTAAAAGCACAGAAACCGCTCAAGGAACAACACTCAACCTCATTGTGCAACGTAATGGTTCAGACATTACAGAAAGTACTGCGGTAAGTTACCAAGTAATTCAAGGTAGCGCCAAAAAAGGCACTGACTTTGATGTAGAAAACAACACACTCACTTGGGCTGCAAACGATAATACCAATAAGACAATAAGTATTGATATTGCAGATGACCTAACAAATACCGAATTGTCAGAGTCTTTTTTTATACGTTTATATAATCCAACAAATGGTGCAACACTTGGCTCAAACAGTTACAACACTATCAATATTACTGGGTTAATAGACAAAGGAACGGGAAGCTTTGAATTCGACGAGCAAACAATCGCAGAGAATGTTGATGAATACACCGTAAATGTTAACCGAATGGGAAGCACATCGGGCAGTATCTCATTCCAGTATCAACTGACTTCAGGGCAAGCGATTATTGGTAGCGATATCATTGATGCATCGGGGCAAGTATCTTGGGGCGAAGGTGAAAGTGATACTAAAAAAATTATATTAACTATTATTGATGATATTGAAGAAGAAGAAAATGAAACGTTCACCTTAACGTTATCAAGCATCGATAATAGTCGGTTAGGTAATAATGCAGAGATTATATTCACTATTGCTGATGATGATCAAAATACAGCACCTGTGGTTACCCTAAGAGAAAATTTTGAAGTAAATACTAATCAAGGTGTAACGTTAACGGCTCAAGCCATCGATGCAGAAAGCGACAGTATGACCTACTTATGGGAGCAAACAGCAGGTTCAGCGGTATCAATAACTAACGCTGATATGTTATCAGCTAGCTTTACAGCACCAAATAACGCTACCTCGTTAACATTTAAACTTACCGCTACTGATTTCAGAGGCGCATCGAGTACAGGGAGTGTTATTGTATCAGTAGTCGCGCCCGTTGTAGTAACACCAACCCCCAACACACCAAGTAGCGGCGGCACAATATTATGGTTAACAATCCTTTCATTATCTTTATTAACCAAGAGAAAAGTCATTATCAATAAATAGTATCTAGGCAATAGTGATATAAAATCACCCGTATTGCCTAACAATTAAGCGAACAACGTAAAATTTAGCATTTTTTAAAAATACGCTAGTGACAACAAAATAAAAAATGCTTATACTTCACGCCGCTTTAAGTTGAAGTCTCAATTTAAAGCGGATAAAAAGATGGCCCCTTAGCTCAGTTGGTTAGAGCATTCGACTCATAATCGACAGGTCCCCTGTTCAAGTCAGGGAGGGGCCACCATTTCAAATATTACTATCCTCGTAAGAATTTACTAAAAAATATTTTAATCTGAAATTAACTGTAGTTATCACTGTAGTAGTAATTCCAATAAAGTTATGTACGATAACACTCGCTCTTGCCGTGTCGGAAATTTGTACGAATACCCTGTCCCTTTAAGATATCCCGAAACGCTAGGGTTACCCTAGTGGTATTGGTGTTAAAATCCACTGTGTGAATATAAGGTGAGTGCTAAATTTTGACATGTAGGATGATGATAGTTATTACTATACGCCTAATCCCAACCCTATTCTGTTCTTATAAAATTCGGTAATGGAATACTCTGACGTGGTTTACGACCTCTAGCTTTAGGTTTCTAATAAATCTATTAACGTTACTCACAAAGTGTTAATGAAGCGAATGACTAAGCGGTTTAGTTGTGTATAAAAATGCGTTTAGCTTTACAAATTTTGTATCTACACAACTAAGTAGATTATTTACTCTTTAACACTCCCTATTTTGTTACTCTAAAAAAGCCTTCTGCTGCTTCAGTTAAGCTAGAGAGGTTTTTATTCTCACGCCGGCTTATTGATTATCATGGTTAATAGTAAATTATTAGCAAAACTTTGTTTTAAGTACGTTCATATCAATAATAATTTGTTATTTTTAATGTAGTATAAGATCGGACTTGCTTACTAGGCTATGATCTTTCAAAGCCCTCTAAGAAATAAAAACAAATAGAATAGGGATAAATAAACAATGGTAAACATGTTAATTGCATATCAACTTGATGGCGGTGATGTTATCGAGATTAATCATCCAGAAGAGTTCGAGTTCAAAGATTTAGATGGAAATAGCTTAGGAAATGCTCAGATTATCAAGCGACATAATAACGATCTGATATTAGCCGAAGCTGCATTTGTGATCTCAGCCGAACATGCAAAAGTTATGATACCAAGCGATGCGGCATTCATGGAATCCAAAGCAGGCGTAAAGCAACCTTTTGACTTTAACGGGCTCGTAAAAGGCTGTGGATTTGACTCTGTTAAATATAAATTTGATAAACAAGGTAATGAACCAACTGACTGGGTTATCGCCTATCCTCTACAGCACTAAGCCTAAAAAGGTCGCTAGTCATACCAGTGACCTTTGTTATAGCTTTGAATGGACCAGGTAATGAGATTATTTCAACATCAGGCTAAGCGTATATATCTGTTTCAGAACGACTAAATGTTGATTTAACTAGAGGGTTTAGTTATCAGGTTAAGAAACACTGATACGTAAACTAAACTTAGTCATATTTTATTATATTTTTTTAACAAAACAGAATCGATATGATCAAGAGAATAAGCTGTACTATTCGCCAACATATTGCATTTTAATCAATATGATATAAAACAAATTATCAATGGAGCGGTATATGTATAAAACTATTATTTGCGCAATAGAAGCTAGTGATGAAGGACTGGAAGTACTTTCAAAAGCCCATGAGTTATCTCAACTATACCAAGCTAAATTGTTTGTTACTCATATCATCCCATATACATTGCTTCCTAAAGACTATCAAAAAGAATTAAAAGAAAGTGCATTACCTTCAATTGAATCAAAAGCCGCATCATTAGGTATATTAAAGAAAGATGTCTCGGTCACATTTGGGAAACCCTACGAGCAAATTTGCATACTTGCAGAAAGAAAAAAGGCAGACTTAATTATACTTGGTACCCACTCTAAAAAAGGTATTCATGCTTTGATTGGGTCAACAGCAAATGGTGTTGCCAATTATGCTAAATGTGATGTTTCACTTATTAAAATTTAAAGTGATTTTTTTGATAAAAAATCTAAATGTGCTCTTTCAAATAAATAACTAATGCCGCCAACATGGCATTAGTTATTATTAGAGCAATGAAGATTGCACTCTTGGGTTACTTACAATAGTCATATTAAGTGAAATTACTTTTAATGGCTCACTATCTCCTTCTAATAACAACGCTAATACCCTGGATATTAAAAGCTCATATACATGAGTATATTTAATAGTAAGTTTAGTTCCTTTAAACCAAACATGAATCGTCAATAACTGGCCTTAAAGTGTTATCTACATATTAATTTTTCGACATTTAATCAGATATTTCATCCATTCTAAAAACCGGATAAAAATCATATTATCGCTTATAACGTTTCAGGATTATTGTCAGTTACGCGTTTTAGTCATAATGTATATTAGGAAGTGATCACCTTCTCATTCAATGTAGCTGTTGGATATTTAAGCTAAGAAAAATGAATAAATTTTATCAAACTAACATGACTAAAGCTCATTCGTAATATATTATTATTTTTAGGGAATCGTATATAAAAACGGCAGTTATAAGAATTATGGATTTAGATAAATTTAAACAAATTAATAAAGCATTCGATTACCTCTTTGATTCATTGGTGATCACTGACCTACAAGGCATTATTACTGACTGGAATAAAGGCTCTGAAAATTTATACGGCTATTCCAAAAAAGAGATCATTGGTCAGCCTGTTGATATTTTACATCTCCCCGAAGACACCGAACATATTACTTCAGAAGTTATCAGCTCTGTAGAGAAGTACGGAAAATGGACCGGTGAAGTTAGAATGCTCCATAAAGATGGTCATATTGGCTGGATTGAATCTATGTGTGTGCCACTTTTTGATGCTAATCATAAGCTCGTCGGCGCATTAGGTGTAAATCGAGATATATCAGACCGGGTAAAAGAGACTAAACGTCTTGAGCACCTAGCTCATTATGATCAACTGACAGAAATTCCAAATCGATACCTAGTGTTTGACCGAATTGATCACCTAATTGATCAGTCTGAACGTGATATGAGAACTTTTGCGTTGCTTTTTATTGATTTAGATAAATTTAAAATAATTAATGATACCAAGGGTCATGCGTTTGGTGATCAAGTGCTAGTAGAAGTATCTTTACGTCTTAAGCAGTCAATTCGTAATTCAGATACCGTTGCAAGAATTGGAGGTGACGAATTTGTTATTTTACTTGAGAATATGATTGATAAGTCTAATGTAGATTCTGTGATTAAAACTATTATGGATACGATTAGCAGACCCTTTAAGATTAACGATGAAAAGTTAACCGTGAGTTGTAGTATTGGTGTTTCAATTTATCCTGATGATGGTATTACCACCGATAGCTTAATCGCAACAGCAGATAAAGCGATGTATAACAACAAACATAAAAAATGACCTCAGCTGATAAATGAGTTTAGATATTTTCGATGCTATCTTTGATTTTTTGATCTTAAATAAGCACGCTATTAGCCATTAATTTGATTGCTAAAGGTTATTTTAACGAATACTGCTATTACCTCCCCTCTTATTGACCTACTAGTTAACCTTGATGTTCAGCCTCAGCCTAGTTAACAGCTAGCTTATACTAGAGAATAAATTGACTTTTAACTGATTGAGAATAGACTAAAAACTAGGTTATATTTCAATGAGATAAATTATTATGTCTACTAAAGCTTTCGCTACTTGTTCTTGTCTATTCACATTATTTATAACCTTAGCAACACTTAGCGGTTGTGATAACAAAAAACCAGGTATTGCCTTAGGTACGTTAGAAAGAGAACGCATAGCGCACACAGCAACAGTGAGTGAAGTTATCACGGCATTACCTGTTAGTGCAGGTAGTCAAGTTACTGAAGGTACAATATTGGTTAGGCTAGACGACACCCTTCAAAAAGCGTTCGTTGCTAAAGCTCAAGCTCAGATGCAACAAGCAAAAGCTAACTTAGAAAAAGTACATAATGGTGCGCGTAAAGAAGAAGTTGCCGCGGCATCTGCAGAAGTCGAGGGCGCGAAAGCCGCACTGATCAAAAGTGAGGCAGACTATAAACGCACTCAAATACTGATAAAGCAAGCATTATCTAGTCAGGTAACGCTCGAAAACTCCCTTGCATTACGCGATGAAAATAGAGCTAAATTACACAGCGCTCAAGAAAAACTATTACAACTAATTAATGGTGCTCGTATCGAGGACTTACAAATAGCTGAAGCTATTTTAGCAACCGCGGTTGCGGTACTCGACAGTGAAAATAAAAAACTCAATGATTTAACCATTACCGCAAAACGTGATGGTCTATTAGACAATCTTCCATGGAACCTCGGTGAACGTGTCACACTCGGAAGCCCCGTAGCAATTGTATTAGCGGGACGTGCTCCTTTTGCACGTGTCTATGTGCCAGAACCCTACCGAGTAAAAATTAAAGTCGCTGATAAATTAACCGTACAAGTTGATGGTTTAACAGATTCGATTATTGGTACTGTGCGCTGGATATCTTCTGAACCTGCTTTTACCCCTTACTTTGCATTAAACCAAGAAGAGCGTGCAAACCTTATGTATTTGGCTGAAATACAATTACCTGATAGTGCTGCAGAGCTGCCAATGGGTGTGCCAGCGCAAGTTATAATGCCATGAAGTACTTAAACGATAGCCAAGAAAAAAATCTTAATAGCTCTTTTGCGATAAGCGCACAAAATCTCACTCGAAAATTTGGCGAATTAACGGCAGTATCTGCGCTAGATTTATCTGTAGAGAAGCAAACTATTTACGGATTTTTAGGCCCCAATGGCTCAGGTAAAACCACGGCAATTCGATTGCTGACCGGTTTATTAATTCCAACGAGTGGTCAGGTTAACGTTTTGGGTTGTCATTTACCGCAAGAGGCCAATAAACTGCGAATGAAAATTGGCTATATGACACAAAAGTTCTCTCTCTATGAGGATCTTACCGTTAAAGAGAACTTGCAATTTATCAGTCGAATTTATGGTCTAACGGCTAATCAACAAAAATCACGACTGAGTGAATTATTAAGTACTCATCAATTAACACAGCAAAGTCAGCAACTTGCTGGCAGTATGAGTGGTGGTCAAAAACAAAGGCTAGCGCTTGCCGCCGCAGTGATACATAAACCTAAGTTACTCTTTTTAGATGAGCCCACTTCGGCGGTTGATCCGCAAAACCGACGAGAGTTTTGGGAACAATTATTTGATCTTTGCGATCAAGGCACCACAATATTAGTATCAACGCATTACATGGATGAAGCAGAGCGTTGTCATAAGCTGGCCATCTTAGAAAATGGTATAAAAAGAGCGGATGATAGCCCACAAAACTTAATGAATAATATGGCTGCTCAAGTGGTTGAGGTAGGCGCAAGCAATATACGTCAAATAAAAGAGCACTTGATCAAATTGCCACAAGTGATTTCTGCCGCCCAGCTCGGTACCCACTTACGTGTATTAGTGAATAAAGAAGAAAGTAACCCTATCGCATTATTACAGCGCCAGCCCTGCTTAAATGATACAGCTAAACTTGTTATTGTTAGACCCAGTCTTGAAGATGTCTTTGTTAGTTGCACCGGCCAAGGGGTGACACAGTCATGAAAATATCACTATTAAGAATTCAAGCCATTGTTATAAAAGAACTACTGCAACTTAGACGCGATAGAATGACCTTTGGCATGGTCATAATGATTCCCCTAGTACAATTACTGCTATTTGCCTTTGCCATCAACACTAATGTGCGAGATATCCCAGTTGGTGTTGTAGATCATAGTCAGACATCTTTGAGTAGAGTATTACAGCAAACCGTTGCAGCAACCGGCATTGTTAAATTTACTCACAGTTATTACTCGGTAAAGGAAGCACAAGCCGCCATCGATAGCAGTGAAGTGCGTGCAGTATTAATTATCCCACAAGACGTTAGCCAGCGTTTAGTTCGACACCCAAGTGTAGGTTTTGGTTTGCCGCCCTCGAGTAAACAAGAAACGAGCAGGCCAATAGCACAGTGGTTAGTTGATGGCTCTGATACTGTTATAGCAGGTAGTATTAAAAGTTTACGTAATATGCCACTTACAGAGTTATTAGATAAGCCCGCCAACCGAAATACCGCAACGTTTGAAGTGACCTTACTTTATAATCCAGAGCAACGAAGTGTGGTTAATATAGTGCCTGGACTTGTTGCCGTGATATTAACAATGACAATGATAATGTTTACCTCGGCCGCCATTGTTCGCGAGCAAGAGCGCGGTAATATGGAAATGTTAATTACGACACCACTTAGCTCACTTGAGCTGATGATTGGTAAAATATTTCCCTATATTTTTATTGGTGCGATTCAAGTCTGTATTATTCTTGGTTTAGGTTATTGGCTATTTGACGTCCCCTTTAATGGCGGTTTTGCCCAACTAGCACTTGCGACTTTACTGTTTATTTGCGCCAGCTTAGTACTGGGTTTAGTTATATCAACGATTGCTAAGAACCAATTACAATCAATGCAAATGACAATATTTATTTTACTGCCATCTATATTATTATCTGGTTTTATGTTCCCTTATGAAGGTATGCCACTGCCCGCACAATATATTGCTGAAGCACTGCCAGCGACACACTTTATTCGCTTAATAAGAGGTGTAGTATTACGTGATGTTGCCGTTATTGAGATGAGTTTTGATATGCTATGGTTAATTGCTTTTACCTGTTTTGGCTTACTTGTTTCAGCACTGCGTTTTAAGAAAACACTCGACTAGCTTACCTGATGGTTTCATTGCACAAGCTGAGATATTTGAGTGAAGAAAATAATATAAAAGTGGCGCGAAACTAAGCCACTTTTATATTTTATTATCACACAATATCCTGCATTATTTATAGTGAGTTAATTAGCACTATTATTTTCTGAGGCTTGCTGCAGAATTTGAACTTTCTGGTCTTTAAGGTAGAGAGGATGGTAAGGCCCTACCGGTACTGTACCAACAAACCGGCTATTAGCCTGTCTTGCATAACGGGTGTAATCAGCTGCTGCTGTGTTTACCGCTGTCGCTATTGCGCCAACAATCAACCCAGCTAAACCACCACCATTATTTCCACCACTAAGATCAACAACAACCGTGCCGGTATATTTCCATAACGTCGAAGATGTTTTTGTTGATTTTATTTCTGCTTCAATTGATACGGTTAAGCTTGAAGCAATAACCAAATAGCTAGTGTCCCACTTAAGTATTTTGGTAAATAACACCGCATCCGCACCGAAGTACTCATGAAATTTATTAAGTGGCATGTCGTAAACAAGTTCAGCATCATAAATACCTTCTTGTTTCAATATTTCTGACGTTAGCTCGTATGGAAAAGTATAGTATCCCTGAAACGCGATAGGCATTTCTACCGTAGTCGCATAATAATCTTTCGCATCTGCTGCCGTACTTAAATTGATCGGTGGCATTATTAATAATGAACGTGGTTTTTCATTATACATCTCTGGGAATTCGTCTAGTTTAGTGACGAGGTTGTTACTGACACAGCCTGAAACAAAAACAACAACGAGAGTAACCAACAACGTTCTAGTCTTATTAAACATAATCACTATCCCTGTACCTTAACTTTACTGATCAAATTATTCATAAAGATAACTGATTCTGGATAAACACTTTTTTCCAACTCAAAATAGGAAATTGCCTTTGTGGTATCATTTAACTTTAAGTGCAAATAACCTAAATTGGCGTATACGCCAGGCGGAACACGTAAGCCTTGGTTACCAGAACGTTGAATAACATCTTCTAACGCAAACTTCCATTCGCCTTCAGAAATTTCACCCGCATCCCTTTTCATTGCATAAAATGACTCTGAATATTCACCATAGTCATACATAGGCTTAGGGCCACTTGCACAACCAGTTACTAGCAGTACCGCACAAGCCATCATTAAAATTTTAGTTTTCATTGTGAGTCCTTAGCTGTTATTTAGGTACATTAAATTCTTTTGACTGGCCGTCACCTAACAGTACAATCCTGTTAACTACTGTTACACCATTCTTGGTGATGGTTACTTGCTGTTTACCCGTAGCAACCTTATAAATGTTACGTGCACCTAATTTATCAACAACGAAAGCCTCTCCTTTACCTACTGTCACTTCTGCCCCTTCGGCATTTCCAGTGAAGTAAACATATGATACGGGCTCAGCAGTTCGAACTCCCTCGTTATAACCACAAGCACTTAAGTACATGGCAATAAACACACACAATGATATTTTTAATAATTTCATTTTATAATCCTTTATTTACTTTCTTGAATGTATAACGAAGAGAAGTCATCTGATGCAATGTATTGACTAAAATCACCTGTTGAAATTGAAGCAATTGATATCTCACTTTCTGGGGTGTCACCCATAGAAGTCAGCACAACAATGTTACCTATAGGTTTTCCAGGTAAGGTAATAAACATTCCAGTTTGTGGGTTTTTAACTTTGTTACCTGATTTATAAACAGTAAATTTAGAATTTTCAGAAATATTTTGAGATTTACCGCCAGAGATAATTAGGTTACCTTCATCTGAAGAGAGAATGTAAGATTTCCAAGGTTTATCAAGCATGTTTTCAATAACATTTGAGGCTAAGTCGGTAATAGCCGCATTAAGCACTTTATCATTAAGCGAACTGTCATAGCCTGCTTTATCACCAACGCCCATGACACTGCCCGCTTCAGAGAATGCGATCCCTTTACCAGACTCAGAATAGATTATCTGGCCTGTTGATACATCTATTAATCGAATGTTTACCGTTGCATTGGCTTCTTGTTTTTTAACTCTTGAAAAAATTCCTACTTCACTGGTGTTTTTTCGGCCAAACTCTGAAATAGAACCAACAATTAAAAAGTCAGCCGCATTTTTGAGACTCGTCTCACCGCCAATAGAAAGCTCCTTTTCAACTTGCGCTAGATCTGCACGTTCAAGCATTATAAATCGATCGGTTTCAAACAACTTAGCCGATAATATATCCATAGCTTGCTTACCAATACGATCATTATTTTTATCAATAAAGAAGCTTTGTCCGTATTTAGTTTCATTAGTAAAACGTCCTATCGCAACTTTGCGCTTAAGGTATTTTTTACTGACAACATCCGCTTGCAATGTTTGGCTAACAGCCGCCTTTTTTTGTTTCGTCTCCGTGACGGTTGAATCTTTTACCGTTGCACAACCTGATGCAAGTAGCAAAGATGATACAATTAACAATTTTTTCATGGTGGTACGTTCCTTTTTTTATAATATCGATACTTCTATGTATCGTTAAATTCTTGATAAAATTGTATTAACTACAAATAGTTAAAAATTTTAAGAGTAATATTATACAGGTATAAAAAAGGCTAAATGTAGTCTATACACACTTAATTATGTAAGTTATGTCTTACATTTATAAGGTAAGTCAGCTCGGCTAAACTACAATATAAGTAGTAAAAATGAATTATAAGTCATATTTAAAGTGGGAATTTCGATGATAAATTTTCATCTGTAGGCCTATAACTTAAGCTGATGTTAAGTTTATTAGCGTTTTACAGCGTGATTAAATTGTCGAATTATATTTTGATTGGTGAAAGTGGTAGATAAACTGTTAACATAGCGTTATATGCTTTCGTTAGTATTAACGCGATTAGACTATCGTCTTATAAATATTTGGAGTAGAAATGAATAATAAAATTATTGGTATTACCCTTATCATTATTGGTGTTGCTGTCGCGATTTGGGGTTATAACATTTATGACTCAGCTAGCGCTCAACTTACTCGTACGTTAAGCGGTGATACGCCTGTTGAAGCTTGGGCAGGAATGATCGGTGGTGTTATTGCTGTTGTTATCGGTATCACAAGAGTAAAGTAAGCGTTGATTTTTACAAGTAAACACCTATAAGTGTTTACTTGTAAACTAGGCTTAGCGCTATTTATTTCAATAAATAGCCCATTATATTTTCAACTATTATAAGCATCAGTAAAATCAATCACGAAAATATCGACAGTCGCAAGACATTAAGATTAAGCGAACAAGATTAGGCTCTCAATGTTAACCATACTCATATTTTTCACCCTGTTTACTGTGCTAACAACCCTTTTGCCCTTGTCTCGACATCCCCATTGGATTGTTAGAGGTATGGATTTTCCTCGCTTACAGTTCACTATACTTGCAACGATTTTGTTACTCGCCCATTTTATTTTTCTTGATCCGCAAAGAGTAAGTACGCAGGCACTGATTATTAGCACAACGCTATGTTTGATATGGCAGTTATCTTGGATAATACCCTATACTTTTATTTATCCCAAAGAGGTTAAAACCTCTACTGAATGTGATGCTGATAAACAACTTAGCATTATTACTTCAAATGTTCTGACACCCAATCGTAATGCCGATGCACTGATAGCACTGATTAAAAAACATCAGCCCGATGTGCTAGTCACACTAGAATCAGACCTATGGTGGGAAGAACAGCTTAACGTCCTAGAAACTGACATGCCTTATAGCGTTAAATGCCCACTTGATAATCTCTATGGCATGCATGTATTCTCACGATTACCTATCGCCGAACAAGAAATCTGTTATTTGGTTGAAAAAGATGTTCCGTCAATACACACCACAATAGAGTTGCGTAGCGGCGATAAAGTGCGAGTGCATTTTCTTCATCCTGCGCCACCAAGCCCAACAGAGAATGATGAATCTGCAGAGCGTGATGCTGAGCTGATGATTGTTGCTCGAAGTGTTGCTGACAGTGAGCAACCCGTTATTGTGACAGGCGATCTTAATGATGTTGCTTGGTCTGCTACCACACGACTGTTTCGTAAAATTAGTGGTTTACTTGATCCTCGCGTTGGACGAGGAGTATTTAGCACTTTTCATGTCGACTCCCCATTGGTTCGATGGCCTTTAGATCATTTGTTTCACAGCAAACATTTTACACTACAAAAAATTAAGCGTTTACCGTCAATTGGTTCAGACCATTTTCCGCTGTTAACCCAACTATCGTTTACTGCACTGCGTTGTAATAATCAAGCAGGTATAAAAGCAGACACGGCCGAGCATAAGTGGGCACAAGAAATATCTGAACAACAAAATGTTAGTAAAGGTGATGTACCAAAGCCCGGTGAAACAAGTTAAGCCAATAAACGTTCTGCGTTAATGGCTAACGTTTTATAACGGGTTAATTCGTAACTATATTTGCTGATATCTTGCGGATTTGATCAGCGCACTCAGCTAAGACGATAGCACCAGCCGTTGATACATTTAGAGAATTACCCATACCAAACATAGAAATATGTATTTGATGATGGCTTAGTTTTAATGCCGCTTCACTTACACCCTTGCGTTCATTACCTAACACTAATGCACAAGCAGTGGGATATGCCATCTCTTTATAGTCAACCGACTGCTGGCAGAGTTCTACGCCAAAAACAGTATAACCGTCGTCTATTAATGATTGTAAGCTTGCCGTTGTGCTATCACTGTATTCAATATCGACCCATTTCGCTTCATTTCTAGAGGCCTTTTTCAATTTTTTATCTGAAATTGTGAGTTCGCCACAAATAATAATTTTTTGAATAGCAAAAGCATCCGCTAAACGAATAAATGCACCAATGTTGTAGCTATTAGTGACATGATCTAAAACCAATACTAAAGGGATTTTTGCCTGCTTTACATATTCATCGCGGGTCGGTTTATCTTGTCTGAGGTCTTCTTTACTTAATTGTATTTTTGAATGCATAATAACGGCTCTTATTAGATACTAAACGACTGTCATTCTATTAGTATTCTGACTAATCGATGAGGTCGATATTTGATATTTGATATTTGATATTTGATATTTGATATTTGATATTTGA
>NZ_JACGVR010000040.1:0-35122 GCF_014077325.1 Colwellia sp. BRX8-5 | reverse complement strand
TGGTCGAAAGCACTGGTCTTGAAAACCAGCAAGGGTTTATAGCCCTTCTAGAGTTCAAATCTCTATCTCACCGCCAAACAAAGAAAAACCGCTAATCGAAAGATTAGCGGTTTTTTGCTTTTTGATAGTTAGAAATTTTAAATAAGGGTTTATAGCACTAAACCTTGAGTAGAGTTCAAATCTCTATTTCACCGCCAAACAAAGAAAAACCGCTAATCGAAAGATTAGCGGTTTTTTGCTTTTTGATAGTTAGAAATTATAAATAAGGTTTATAGCACTAAACCTTGAGTAGAGTTCAAATCTCTATTTCACCGCCACATAGATACGAGAGTGGGCACCACATTTGTGGTGCCCATTTTTGTTTGTGAAACTGTCGATGCCAATTGAAAGTTATTCCCCTCAATCTTTGCACTCCTTGGGGTAACAATTATTTCCGTAATTACTGTCTTTAAAAAAGCCTTGCGAGCTTCGATATCATTGTTAGTTAGAACTTCTTTAGCGATATCAACAAATCGTTGTATTTGTTTTGTACCGAAGCTTTTAATTGACAGGAACCTTCGCTTTTTTAATTCTGTAATTTCTAAATCTTGTATTGATAAACTATTTTTTAAATTCTGAAGGTGGTCGCAAAGTGTTGCCTCTAATACAAGTTCCCCAATACTAATCATGTCATAAAGTCTATTGATTTTACCTTTCAAATCAGCAGATCTCTTCTGTTTATTTAATAATTTTTGTCTATCCTCTTTCGTTAAATTTCTTAGTAATAATTTTAACTCATTGACTACTTCTAAAATTCGCTCTTCTGTAATAATGCTATTCAATAAATGATGTAGGATAATTTGTTCTAATTTTTTTTGGGGAATAATAGGGCATTTACATGTATTCACGTTTTTTGCCATCTGACTCCCACATTTGTAATAATTATACCTACCTCCTTTGCCTGTTTGAATAACCAGATTGCATTTGCAAAAACCACATTTTAAAAATCCTGTAAGTAACATGGGGGAGCTTTCGCCCTTATATGTAAAGTTTGTTATTCTTCGGTTTTTTAAACCTTCTTGTACAATTTGAAAAAGTTCTTCACTTATTATTCCAGGGATTTTGATAATAATAATGCTTTGTTCGGGACCATCTCTAGTTCTGTGTTTGCCAAACTGATAATCACCGTAGTAAGCAGTATTATTTAATATTCGGTCAACACCGCCTTTATTCCATTCATTTCCTCGTTTCGTGGTACCCATTTCATTTAAGTGAGCTGCTATAGCTTTTACACCCATAGGTAAACCATTAATTCCTCTGTGTGCTAGTTGAAATATGTATTTTATAGTATTAGCTTCCTCTGAAAGAATAACTAACTTTTTCTTAATGCTAGAGCTATTGGTAACTGCTTCGATAGATTTGTAGCCGTGTATCACAGTACCTCCGGGAAAATAACCACTTCTAGCTGTATCATTTAAACGGTCTTGTACAACCCGAGAGTTTTGACGGCTTTGATGCTCATTAACAGTTCCAATTAGTCCCTTGACTAATTGAGCTAAATCCCTGTCTTCCGGTAATGGCTCTGTTACTGAAATTATAAAAACTCCGAATTTACTGAGTTTCTCCTCAGCATTCATTCTGATTAACTCATTTCTTGAAAACCTAGAGAGTGAATAAACTATAATCCCATCTGTAGACACATTTCCTTTTTCAATATCAGTTATCATTTCATTAAAAATAACTCTTTTACCTTTATATGCAGAGTTTCCTGAATCAATATAGTATTTAACTATTTCCGAATTGTTGGACTTTGCCCATTCTGTGATCTTGTCTTTCTGTCCTTCTAAAGAGTCATTCTCTGTAGCTTGCCTGTCAGTTGATACACGGATATATGCGACTAATCTCTGTTTTGAATTATTCATTTTTTTTCTCCTCTTCTTCATTTGAGGGATGCTGTAATATGTAAACAATTTCTAGCAAGCTCGGTTCTATAGCCTCTAAAAAGGTTTCTAGGAAGCGAGTATTTGAGACCGGATAACGTAGCTTAATTTCCAACTTTAGATGTTGCTCTCCGATTTTTGCATTAATTGTTTGTTTCATTTTTTATTCAGCTTGGTTATTACCTTATTAGTTATATAAACAGGGAATATGATTTTTATCAAGCTAACATATATCTAGTAACGCATTGTTGTTTAAGTACTTATTGTACAACTACGAGTAGTGACTTTGTGTTTTCTTTATAAGTTGTACAATTCAGTAGTTGTACAACTTATCTATCTTGTACAACTACTGAGTTGTACAAGATAGATAACTTTTATCATAAAATCAGAACGTTAATTGATAGAAAAAATTGTGGGTAACTTTAGTGAAAAAATATCAGGCTACTCCATGGTTCGCTATATCTTAGTTGATATATTTTTGTACTTTTGAGATGTGAAAATTGAATAGTTTTTAATACTAATATGTATATAAAACTAAGTTTTGAAAGTTTAAAATATTCTAAAGAAATTTCGTTATTGATGCGATTAGTGAGTGTCTTTTACTTTGTAGCCTTTCCAATATTTATTTGAAATCTTGATTTAACTACTAAGACAGGCATACTTTAACAGTATCGGTATAGGTATTTAATAAGATTATGGTCATGACTATTGAATGTGAAGAAACAGAAAGGTATGAAAAAATTTTTAAGGCTGCTCTAGTGTTATTCGATAATGAAGAGGCTACTCTTTGTTGGATGAACAATCCGGTTCGGGGAATCGGAGGAAAGCGTCCAGTTGATATGACTCTTAGCTCAAAAGATACTAATGTTGTTTTAAACTTGATAGGTGCATTAGGTCATGGGATGTTTTTGTAACCCTTTAGAGGTTAAAGTGCTAAGGGTTACAGCTTTCTAGTATGTACCAATTACAATGCCACTTCGCTCCCGAATTGGTTACGTTTATAGCCATGTCTGCGCCTTTATCGTCGACAAATTTTACAGGTACTTTAAGAAGACTAAAAATAGCAGCTATACCGTGTGGATATATTGCCATTTCACCATCCATCATAGACACCGTACTTCCAAGCATCATGTTATGAAATTTTGAAATAAGTGTTTTGGAATCTTCCGGTTCATACTCCCTTTTAATTTCAGCTTCTAGAGCCAAAATAGTTACGTCAGACATCCAGTCTTTTTTAGGTTTTTTTACTTTCAGTACAATCATTTTAACTTACCTAAGTGTCCGTCAAACTGTAAAAGTGTCCGTTAAACATTGAATTATCCAATATTCTAAGAGCCTAATGGAACTTTCTACTCATAAACGCTAAAACAAAGTGATAGCTTGCCAGCTTCTTTTTATTAAAGCAGACTGACTATTGCTGTAAAACAATAAATCAACGAACACATGTTGAACACTACAGTGTGATATTGAATGTCTTTTACCTGTATTGGATAAAGTTAACTTTCCTGTTTTTAAAAAGAAGAAATAAATTAAATGAGAAATATTGGAAATATGGCCGAGCATCTACTAAGTATGTGGTGTTCAGAAGCTGGATTAACTGTAAACCCTTCTAGCTCAGATGATATGGGCTGGGATCATTTTATAGAATTTCCATTATCGAATGTAATTAGTAGCTCGAAAATACATCAATCAGCCCCAAAATGTAAAGTACAAGTCAAAGCAACGGATAAACAAGATAGAAAATTACAGGTTTCACTTTCTAACTTATACAAAATGGCAGTAGACCCGTTACCTTTCTTTTTTTTATTTGTAGAATATGATGGAAAAAACTCTGTTCAGAAAACCTTTTTACGACTAGTTGACAATAATCTGATCCGCCAAATTTTAAAGAAAGTTCATAAAATTAATGCAAGTTCAAAAGAAAACAAGTTCAACAAAAAAACTATGTTGGTCAAATATGATGAAAGCCATGCTTTAAGCGAATTGTCTGGAGAGTTTTTAAAATCCGCTATGAAAAAATGTTTTACAGATGGTTTCAATAAATTCATTGCAGATAAGAAAACTTTTATTGAGAAAGTCGGGTATGAAGATGGAGCATTGGAAATAAAATTCAATACTGTTGGTGAGCCGAATCTAGAGAAGCTAATTGATGTTAGTTTAGGCATAGAGAAAGCGGTTTCTATTGAGCAGATAATTGCTATAGACAAAAGGTTTGGAATTGCTACCGAGGAGTCTACACTCAGCTCTTCAACGGCGTTATTATCAATGCCCAACTTACAGCCTACTACAGAGGCCAATCTTATATTCCAAAAAGGTCCTTTTGATGATGTTTACTCCTTTAGTGTTGATGTTTACTTCCCACCTTTTATTAATGATCTAAATAGTCCATATTTTAAATCACGATTTAAAAGTGATTTCTTTGATATTGTTTTTAGTCATAAAACAAGCAGACTTAATTTTTCATTTAATTTTGGAAATAAACATTATGATGTTCAGTATCTAAGAAAAACGCATCAATTTATTAGTGACCTATCATCCGGCGATAAATTCAATGTCTATGTAGAGGGAAAACAAGATAAACAATTAATTGGCTCGATAAATGCTGATAATCAATTTATTAATTATCAGGAGGAGCTTGAAACCTTGGTTAAAGTAACTGACATAGTTAAGTATTTTGATCTCAATGATTCACTCAGATTAAGCACTCATGAGTTATTTTATTTAAAAGATTCTATTCAAGGTTTTTATGATTTATTGTTTTCATCTCAACGGAACTTTAAAGTTGGATTTAATTTAGTGGATGGAGTCGTTGACTTAGATAATGAACATGTTGTGTTAGGCTGTTTACAGTTTTTAATTGGCGATCAATTTTTCAGTATTTTATATTCGGCAGAAGGAATTTTAAGTTTGTCAGATGAAGATACTTTTAATCGATATGAGCTGATTGATAAAGGTATTAAAATTGAAAAAAAACTTGTTTGTAGTAAGGGATCAATACCGAGTAAAGTCGATATTTATCAAGAGCTTAAGCTCTTGGAGTTAAAATACCCCGATAGACCCCTAATAACACTAGAGAAATAAATTAAACGTGGTTTATTCAATACTAAAATGATCAGTCTGCTTACACAGGGGAGTATGAATAGGCAGTTACACAAAGCTTCATCGTATTGTTCTTTAGATGTCATCCCGTCTTCTGGATCAAACCCTAATTCAGCACTAATATAAAAATTTTAACACAATTAAAGACTTCCGGAATGTATTGATTCTGTTAGAACATATTGACTTCTTAATTTGTGATGCAACAATGCGTGTACAAAGGATATTGGTTGTTATTAATGGAGATTGAATGTCGTCTGCTAAACAAGATTTCGAACGTTTTGTGTGTTGGTTATATCAACCAGAGAATCAAATTCCGGTTGATGTACGCCGACTAGCCAATTTGGCACTAGCTCGCTTTGATGAACTAGCTGAGACTACCCGACACCGAAGTCAGCGCTCCTTTTTCCTCGTTGATTTAATACGCCAAGAACTAGATCGTGTAGCTGATGCCGTACCAGCTGTTGTAGCTGAAATTGATGCTGGTACATGGCCATGGTCTAAATTAGAACATATGACACTTGGTCCTTTCAGGGGATTTCGCACACCTGAGCCATTCGATCTTTCAAAGCAAATAACACTTTTCTATGGTCCGAACGGGAGCGGTAAAAGCAGCCTGTGCGAAGGACTCGAATATGCCTTGTTAGGCGAAGTTGAAGAGGCTGGAAGCAAGCGTATTGCAGCCCAGACTTATCTTACTAATGTACATGAAGGTAGGTTTACACCACCTTCCTTGAAAGCAACAGATTATAACGGAGAAGAAATCGATGTTGTCCCAAATGCTGATGCTTACCGTTTTTGTTTCATCGAAAGGAACCGTATAGACGCCTTTTCTAGGATTGCTTCCCGCCCCAACGCCCAACGCACTGAGTTGATTGCCACCTTGTTCGGTATGGAAAAATTTAATGAGTTTGTAAATCATTTTAATGAGAGTATTGATGGACAACTTACCCTTGCGGATACACAACAGACCACTTTAAGAGAACGAAAAACTGCATTGGCCGCGGATCTCTTGGCTGTTGATGGAATGGCTGACTCCATGCAAGGCTTATCAGAAGAAGAAGCCACCTTAGCTCAAGAATATGAAGCAGGAACAACATTTGAGGCTCTTAAGCAATTAATTGGTGCAGATGGAAGTGCTGGAAGATTACATGATCTTGAAGTGATTTTGGAGACTGTTCCACCCAGTATACTTGGAGTGACGTGTCGAGGATTTCTTGATGCCTTTGATGATGCGCATCAATCCAGCGAGGCGGTAGATGTGATTTGTGTTGCACTACAAGCAAAGAGTGACGAAGTTTCGTTCAAGGCACTCTATCACTCAGTTCTTGCTCTACGTGAAATAGCAGGAGATCGTTGTCCTGCATGTGACACCCCTTTAGATGGGCAGATGCAAGTAGCGCAAGATCCATTCGAAAAAGCAAGCGAAGGTCTAAAGCACCTTGATGAACTCGGAGTTCTTCAAGAGCAGCAGCAAATAGCACAGAATAGCCTTGAACTAGCTTCAAGCAAACTGCGTGGAATGTTTATTCCTGTTGCTAAGTTTATTAATATCCAAAACGAAAAAGAGACTCTATTAGGTCAATTTATACAATTACTTCCAAACGAGCCAACAGGGCGTTGGTGGTCAGATATCTATTCTCAGGTACCAGATAGAGACGCTGAGAATGCATTGCTTGTGCACCTACTTACTGTTGTTGACCGCATTACAGTTCAGGACGAATTCTCACTCCAAACCGAACAAGAACGTCAACCTCATGTCGATGAACGCCGTCGGCTTCTCAACTTTCAATTAAAAGTCCAAGCACAGGAGCTAAAGCGACAGCAGTTCCAAAATAACATTAAAGAAGCAAAACGACGTATAGAGATATTCGATGAAACTAATGCCGTGCTCATAGTTCAAGCTGCTCAAGAAAAGCTTGATATAGAACGGGACATTCGATTTAAGGTAACTTATGACCGATTCCTTCAAAAGCTGAAAGAATACAGAACACAACTTCCTAGTCAATTGATGGTAGGACTAAATGAGGAAGCTATGGGGCTTTACAACTCGTTCAATCGCAACGATCGTGAAGATGACAAGCTATCAGCACTTAATCTACCACTCGGTGCTAACAAAAAGATTGAGATTAGTTTCCAAGGTAATCCTGCCGCTCGTGTTGATGCATTACATGTACTAAGCGAAGGACACATTCGTTGCCTTGGATTAGCAATTCTTATGGCTAAGGCGAAGATCATACAGTGCCCTATCATAGTCTTCGATGATGCTATAAATGCTATAGATCACGACCATCGTGGCGGAATTCGCGAAACTATTTTTGAAAGTGACCACTTTTATCAAACTCAATTAATCGTGACTTGTCATAGCAATGAGTTCATCAAAGATATCCAACAGCATCTTCCTGTTCAGCGACGCAGTGAATGCCAAGTATACTTACTCCGCCACCATGCAGGAAACTATCAGCCTAGAGTAACAGGCAACATAACAACTGCTAACTACATAGCTAAAGCTAGAGCTGCAAAAGATATTTTGGATGACAGAGTTGCCCTAGGTGCATCGCGTCAAGCCCTAGAGATGGTGTCTCAGAAGGTATGGCGTTGGCTCGAAAGCCACGACAAAGGACTATTGAATCTGATGCTTCCGGGCGTTGGTGCGGAGCCCGCTTTGAGAGATCTTTGCAACGCTATTTGTAAAAAACTTCGTGAGGCGCGAACCTTTGAACATGCAAATAAACAACCACTCATCGAGGGTTATCGACGTATTCTAGGTATACCACAAAATAATCTTGTGTGGACCTGTCTTAACAAAGGTATTCATGAGGAAGCCGAACGTGATGATTTTGATGGTGAACTAGTTGAGTCAGTGGTGCTAACGTTGGAAACTATTGATCGGCTTGACCTTAGACCAAGACGATAATGATACAGTCAAGTGAAAGTAGACACTGTTCGAAAAGTGCTTTGCTATACCTGACATATTATATGAACATATTGATTAATAATGGCTTTACATGAAGTTATTTTTTTTGCACGAACTGCCCAAGTTTCGTTATTAAAAAGATAGATAGCTTTAGCAAGGTTACACATTACAAAAAATCGTAATTTAGGTGAATATTTCACCTAATAGTTGAAGGTAAAGAACATGGCGACTGTACAAGCAAATGACGTGACATACGAACTCCACACTTTAGGTTGGAAGGCTTTTCAACAGTTATGTTCTACAGTGATCTCCAGTATATTAGGGCAAACAGTTCAAAGTTTTTCAGAAGTAAATGATGGGGGTAGAGACCTAGCATTTTATGGATCTTGGGTTAATTTTGAAAGAGATAATAACGAGAGCTTTAATGGTTCATTCACTGTTCAGTGCAAACATACAATTAAGCAAGATGCTGGCTTTAGTTTTAGTCATGTTAAAGATGAATTGAGCAAGGTTGAGGTCTTAGCAAAAAAGGGCTTATGCGATAACTATTTCATTTTTACAAATGCAAAAGTGTCAGCAGATGCTGAAACTAAAATAGTTACTGCGTTTCAGAATATCAATGGTGTTAAAGTTTGTAGAGTCTTTACAGGACAATGGTTGAGCCAGAAAATTACAGAATCACCAAAGCTAAGAATGCTTGTTCCAAGAGTTTATGGTTTAGGAGATTTATCTCAAATAGTGGATGAAAGGGCATATGCTCAAGCAAATGAAATTTTATCTTCGATGGGGGGAGATCTTGCAAAGTTTGTTATTACAGAAGCATATAGCCAGAGTGTAAATGCATTAACTGAAAATAATTTTGTTTTATTGTTAGGAGACCCTGCATCAGGTAAATCAACAATTGCAGCATCTCTTGTTTTATCTTCTATTGATCGATGGCAATCAAGAGCCATTAAAGTAAATTCCCCTAAAGAATTTAAAATACACTGGAACCCACTTGAAGATAATCAGGTTTTTTGGGTCGATGATGTTTTTGGTGCGACACAGTTAGACTTTTCTAAAGCTAATGATTGGAATTCAACGCTTAGCCATTTAAATACGGCGATTAGAAAAGGAACGAAGATAATTTTCACGTCTAGAACATACATATATCGAGAAGCAAAAGAATATCTTAAAGAACATGCAGCACCCGTTTTACGAGACTCTCAAGTAACAATTTATGTTGAGAATATTTCTAGAGATGAACGAGAACAAATATTGTATAACCATATTAAACTCGGGAACCAAGATAAAGGTTACAAGACTAGTCTGAAACCTTTTTTGAAGATGATAGTTGATAGTCGTAACTTTTCTCCTGAGGTCGCAAGGCGACTAGGTGATAAACATTTCACAAAAACATTGAATCTTGATAGTCGAAATATTTCCAATTTCATCACTAATCCAATGGATTTTTTAACTGATACAATAAATAACCTTGATGTTCACTGTAAGGCGGCCTTGACGGTAATGTTCATGAATGGTGGCGAGATTGAAAGTCCCGTGAAACTTGAAGTAGTTGATCCAAACTACATCAATAGGCTTGGAAGTTCATTTCATAATGCTGTTAGAGCATTTAAGTTTCTTAATGGAAGCTTTACAACTGAATATCTGAAAGAAGGTCGATATTTTTGGAAGTTTAAGCACCCTACAATTCAGGATGCTTTAGCAAATAAGTTTTCTTCTGATAGAGAGTTCTTAAATGAATATCTATTAGGGGCTGATTTGATGAAAATATTTAGCGAGGTAAGTTGTGGTATTAGTGATGTTGAAGGTGTGAAAATTGTTGTGCCTAATGATCACTTTACAAGTTTAATCGAGCGTATGATGACGTTAGATAGAAACATTTATATGAATAACATACGCATGTCTTATTTTTTAGCGGAGAAATGTAATTTAGACTTTCTGCAAGAACTCGTAAAAACAAAACCGGAATATGTATCCTCTTTGTCAATACATTCCCAATTAAAATACTGTAGTGATCTCAATGTCATTATAAAGCTAAATTTTTTGGGTTTGTTAAATGAAGATATTAGGCTTTCAGCGGCAAAAAAATTGTCTTCAATTGCGGTACATCATTTTGATTCTGGTATTTTTGATAATAAAATAAGCTCTCTATTAACAAATATTGAGAAAGAAACGGTTTTTGAAAAGATTAGACTTGAGTCGGTTGGTAAGATTTACAATGAGATTGACAATTGCTTTCAAGATTGGGGAGGAGAAGAACCAGATGATTATTTTTCAGGTATAGAGTCAGCTCTTAGAGCATATAAAACCCATTTCATAGACAAACAAAGTATTCTTTTATTAGATGAAGCAGAAGAGTTACTTAATGAATGTAAGTCTGATATTGAAAATAAATTTGGTGGTGAGCCATGTAGCTCTCATCATGAAAAATTTTCAAGAGAAAATGAAGGTAGTCGAATTTCAAACGAGCGTTGTATTTTTGATGATGTCGATTGTTAGTGTAAAAAATAAAAAGGGTTTGAAAAATTTTAAGTCAGCTCTAGTGATATTGGTAAGTAATGAAGAGTCGACTCTTAATTGGATGAATAATTCTGTTCGTGGGTTCGGAGAAAAGCGTCAAGTTGATATATTTCTTAGCTCAAAAGATTCAAATATTGTTTTAAACTTGATAGGTACTTAGGGCAGAGAGTTTTTGTTTAAAATATCATTTTCGTCTCCTTGATAATACCACTTCACACCCGAGCTATTCAATTAACCCTGAAGGTATTACTGATTTTCGATAATGAAATATAACAAGAATTTCAAGCGGGTCTTGCTAACCGTTTACTTGGTCTTTGCTTCGTTACATATTTTAGCTGATAATTATCAGCACCTTAAATGCTCGTTTTATAAAACTATGGAGTCACAATGACAATGCTCTCTGATATAAAAGTTTCATGCCCTCACTGTAATGAACTCATTGAACAAAAAATATTAGTCCCAGAGCCAAATTTTATGGCAGATAGGATGAAAGATAGTGGGGAAGAATTTGATGACCTAATTATATGTGAACATTGTGAAAATGAAATTTCATATTGGGGTTCAAATAGTTATTATGAGCTTTACTTATCATCTGATGAAGTTTCTGAAGATGATTTTTATTATAGCCAACCCGAATATGATTTTGATGAATATGAATCAGATGAAGAATCTGAAAAATCAGGAATAATAGGTGTTCTTAATAATAGAGGTATTGAGTCATTATATCATTTTACAAAAATTGAAAATTTAAAAGCGATTGCAAAACAAGGTATCATCCCTAGATCTCAGCTTAAAAAAGGCGATTTTCATTACACGGATATAAATAGGTCTGATGGTTTTTTAAATTCAAATTGTATATCTGTAAGTTTCCCACAATACCGGATGTTTTATATTAAAAGAGTCAAAAACCCAAAACAAAAGTGGGTTGTTTTTGAAATTTCACCTGAGTTACTTTCTAGTGTTGATGCCGCTTATTTTGAAAGAAATGCAGCCTCTCGCATTGTAAAAAAACAAGTTATTGAAAATAGGAAGTCAGCAACAGCTTTTGAAAAAATGTTTGGTGAAATTGAAGAGTTACCGAATAGAACTACTACAAAGTTACCAGACTCTTACCCGACAGATCCTCAGGCTGAGATATTGATCTTTAATAAAGTAACTAAAGACTTCATAGTTGCAGCTCATTTTCAAAACAAAAAAGTCGCTAAAGAATATAATAATGTTCTAAATGGTATTAAGGCTAAAGTTACACCTGCTTTATACGAAAACAGAATTGATCATGATTTTCTATGAACGCTTTATAATAAATAAAGGATAGGTTGCGCGTAGCCGAAACTTAATCCTGTTGTTGAACAAGCCCGATCTATGCAATTAGTCAATATATTCGACATGTAGTATTTGATAGAAAATTTCTATTTACGTGGTTTTCTGCCGCAAAGCGGAAGAAAACCACCAACAAAAACGCAATACTTTTTCTAATGTTTAACCCTTAAAAATCAGACTTGAATTTAAAATCCTCCTTTTCTACAGTAGTTATAAAACCAAAAATTTATAACTTATTGATGATGCGTTAGTAAAAAGGTAAAATTTAAATATTAAATAATCATTTAGTTGAAAATAGACCTGCTTAAAAGAAGGTTTTTTCTCGTCTAATAAGCTGTTAAGTTTTCAAGAGGTAATGTGACTTCAATTATATGCTGGAGAAATAAGGAAGAGGAAAAAGATATTAGTTGGCTTTTAGGTGATGGGTTATGGGTTGTAAGCGATACAAGGGTATCAAGTGGCGGTAACGTGATGACAGATAATTGCCCTAAAGTATTTTCTATATCAGCACAATCGTTTGATAATAGTGATCTTCATAGATCAAACCCAAAGTGCATTTTCAGATTTGGGTTTGGATTCTCGGGTAGTACGCTGATAGGTTCTAACGTAAAAGAGATGCTTAATTTTTATGTGGGTAACCTTTCTGAGGTACAATATTACGATACACCTGATTACCCATATGATGACAAATTACCATCTCTTATGGATGTAGCTAACCTATGTAAAAAATTAGGTGAAAAATACATAAACAGTATGGGAGTTTGCTTTCCAACGAGTGCTAGATGTGAATTTTTAGTGTTTGGATTATGCCCTAAAATGAAGACATATAGAACGATTATTCTTCGTAACACACCTGATGCACCTTCAGTGATTGAGGTTAAAGAGGTAAATATTGAAGACCAAGGTTACCTAGTTTTAGGCGATAAAAAAAACCAAGTTTTAGATGAAATCAATGAGGTAAGAGCAAGTTTAGATCGTCAAGGTAAGAAAGCTAATCACGCACCATTAATAGCTATATCTAATATTATTGATGGTGACTTTGAAACTATTGGTGGCTATGTACAGCTGTGTATTTCAAATCAACTTGATACAAGAATTTACTTTCTATCAAACGAACCTCATCAAGTTCAGATTGCTGGGTTTAGTTTAATGGATGAGTCGATTATCTTAGGTGGCTTTATAGTAAGTCTGGCTGGAGGTTTTCAAATGCCGACTTTGTAGAAATGAAAACTTAATCAACAAGCACTTTTAAACGGAACAAAAACAGTTGGCTATTTGCTCCTTTGTCGCTTATTTTAGCCAACATATTATTTGCCTCTTAGTGAGGCGTACCTAAAAAATTGGATGCTGGGTTAAGAATTAGATAAAGCCAATTGTAAGTATTAAGTTTAAGGAAGGTATGTGCTAAACGGAGAGAATCCATCAGAAGATGGCAGGTTTTCATTTGAAATTAAAAGGTCCCCTGTTTCACTTCAAGCGAAACCTGACAGGAAGTCTGAATTCAAAGAGTTTGTAGTTGAACAGCTAAAATCAGTTTCTTTTTTGCTTTCTGGTGACGTAAAAGTTTCAATTGAATGGTATACCCATGAGCAAAAAAGATATGAAACAAGTGCTTCTGCTGATATAGACAATATCATAAAACCGTTATTGGATGCCTTATGCGGACCTAACGGTATTATGATTGATGATAACCAAGTGCAATCTATTTGCTGCAACTGGTTTGACTATGACGATACTGAAAATGAGAAAGTAATTGTTAAAGTCGAATTTTCTCCTTCAGATTTCGTGCTTAAAGAAGGGCTATTTTTCATTAACGTGCACCAGCACCTTTATATGCCGTTGTGGGAGTCATTAGATAAAAAAGCACAGCAGCTTATGGTTGACAGCTTTGTGAAAATGCTAAAAATAAGAGAGGAAATGGTTGCAGCAGGAATAGATTATTATCAAGCAAAAGCAGTAATGTCCGTTCAACGTGTATTCCATAAAGGGCGACTAGATGGATTTGTTTTAAAAGATAAATCTGAATTGGGTAAGTAAACTTATAAGGCAATAAAGCAGGACAATGAACAGTTGGTTTTTGCACCTTCGTCACTAATTTTAACCAACTATCATTTACCTCTAAGTGAGGCGTCAAATTTTTAAAAAGGAGTATTTTAATGGCTATTAGTTTTAATGAAATGATAGATAATTTGCTAAAGAGGCTTGAAACTGAAGCTATAGATGAATTTAAATATCATCTTGAATCTTCTTTGAGTAAAAGTGAAAAGAAGCTTACCGAAGAATACGAGTCTGTATCAGAAGATCAATTTGAAAATCCTAATGATATGGAAAGCTATAAAGGAATGCTCGAAGATCAATTTTATATGCAGGAAGAAGTCCGAAAATTAGCCAACGAATTAAGTATATCGGCACTATATAAACAAATTGAACTTCACACAAAGCGTGTTGCTAGGCGTCATTTTCCATCTATATCCAATAAAAAATTCTCTAGTGTTGACTCATTAGATAAAGCGCTTCCATTTGATTTATCTTCTGTTGAACAATACGATGCTTTTAATGAACTTCGATTAATTAATAACTCAATTAAGCACCAAGGTTGTGTTCAAAAGACTCTTTCTAATGCTTTTCCAAATTGGACTGAAGGTGAAGAGTTCAAAGAGTTAAATCTTGCTTATGATCGCCTTTATCCCGAAGTTAAAAAATATATAGTGTCATTAGTTTCTAGTCTTGCTTTACATTCTGAGCTGTAAAAACCTAACATGCCAATAAGGGACAAAAAACAGTTTTCTGTTTTCATTCCTTAACATTTTAGCAAATAGTTTTTTGCCTGTTAACGGGCGTTGATATCAGGGAGGCACATGTCACATCAAGAATCTAATTTTGTAGAACCACAGGATGAAGAACTGGGTTCATCGACCAGTATATTTTCCATATCTACTCCTATGAAACTATTCCTTAGTTTTATTTCATTGTCGGTGATCATTGGCTGCATATCGTTTGTTCTCTTTTATATAAGTGATCCTAAAAGCTATCCTTCGCCTAAAGAACTAGGGCTGAGCGGTGTCTTTCTATTTTTTGTAACATCATTAATTCTAATTTGGATACCTTGGGATAAACTTGGTCTAAGAATTACGAAAATTGGAGGTATTGAGTTTAAGGAAATTGTAGCTGAACAAGCTTCTGAAAATGCAGAGGAATTCAGCTACCTTGAAGAAAGAATTGAATATTTGGAAACTAAACTTCATAGTATGGACGATTTAGCTCAGTTTCATGAGTCATTTGAAAGACCTGAGCTACGTGATTTACTGTTAGAATTTCTTACTAAATATAATAAGTGGTCATTTTCTCCGTCACGTATAAAATCTTGGGGAACAAGGCAGCAAGGTTTCTCTAAATTATCATCATTTGAGCATCGCCTTATACGTAGTACATTACAAAGTATGGTTGCCGAAAATTTACTTGAGACTCGTATAAGTAATAAAGGAAATACTCTTTACAGAGTTTCTATGCTCTAACAAACGGTTCAACCGATGTGTTATCGATACAAAACCTAATCCGAATAACTATTGGTGCTAAAGTTCCCTTGTGGAAAAAGTGTGTAATATACCCAAACCTGACCGCTCTAATAAGCTTTAAATTTAATATAAACTAGATGTGGCAGCGCAAAATGCAATAGAGTGTCCAAGGTAAATGCTATCTAGTGGCACTGATGGTAGATATTTTCCAGTATTTAGAGGGGGCTATCTTATACATCATGCTATCCAGTAGTAGTTTTTGAAAGCGTCAATTTTACAATTAATATCTTAGATATGAGCTTCTGATATCGGTTGTACAAGAGTTTCCGTTGTACAATGGAAACTCTTTTATCGAGCTAAGTCTTTTATTTTAAAGGAAGTTTAATTATCTCATTCCAGTGCCCAGATTCGTCCCATTCAGCCCGCCAAACAAAGAAAAACCGCTAATCGAAAGATTAGCGGTTTTTTGCTTTTTGATAGTTAGAAATTTTAAATAAGGGTTTATAGCACTAAACCTTTAGTAGAGTTCAAATCTCTATTTCACCGCCAAACAAAGAAAAACCGCTAATCGAAAGATTAGCGGTTTTTTGCTTTTTGATAGTTAGAAATTATAAATAAGGTTTATAGCACTAAACCTTCGAGTAGAGTTCAAATCTCTTTCTCACCGCCAAACAAAGAAAAACCGCTAATCGAAAGATTAGCGGTTTTTTGCTTTTTGATAGTTAGAAATTTTAAATAAGGGTTTATAGCACTAAACCTTCGAGTAGAGTTAAAATCCACTCTCACCGCCAAATAAAGAAAAACCCATTACGAAAGTAACGGGCTTTTTGCTTTTTTTTCAATATCTTGTAATCTTCTTCAACACCCTAGCGTTAGAAATACAAATCAGCAAAAAGAGCAGTAGGATAAGCTTGTAAATCTGTTAATGATGAAACTAAAACTTCTGGTTCACAAGATGGTAGATCAACTCGTACTAATCTTAAATGTAGTGAACCGGTCGATATTTTATCTTTCCTACATCGACGAAGAGACTTTTCAGCACAAGGAAAATCAACGATATTACTATATTTCCCACTTTCTAAAAACGCTTTAACAACATTAGAGCTTTTAACAATGCGCATGCAAAAATTAACACTTTTTAACCTATGATATTTATAAAACCAAACGGCAGGATAACCTCTGTCATAAACGATTAAGTCGTCTTTTTGGGTTTTATTTAAATGCTTTATAGTGATATTGGGTATAGAAACGCTTCTTTTGTCTTACTACTACTTTATTGTAACGACTACATAGGCGCCAAAAATCTTTTATTAAGTACGTTAACGTACAGAGTAATTATAAATACAACGATAAGGTAACCTTTACTTTGCCTTTACCAATAAGGCTGCTTTTTATTATTGATATTGGTTCAGCCAATATATAGGAGTTACCCATGTATGGATTCAGTGTGCAATTACAAATACCTTTCGATATCGCGTTTAGTACTGTTATTTACACACTAAATATGAATGGGAGATAAACATGTTATTTCGCCAATTTTTTGATTCTGAATCCAGCACTTATAGCTATCTGTTGGCTAGCGATAGTGGCCACGAAGCGTTACTAATCGACCCGGTAATAGATAAGGTGGATATGTACCTGAAACTAGTCGAACAACTCGATGTTCGATTAGTGCGAGCCATCGATACTCATACCCATGCGGATCACATCACCGGTCTTGGAAAGTTGCGAGAAAAGACCGGTTGCATCACGGTAATGGGCGAACAGACAGAAGCCGACTGTATGTCTGAAACCATTCGGGAGGGCGAGCACATCCGGTTGGATGGTATTGATCTAGAAGCGTTGTACACACCTGGCCATACCGATGAGTCTTATAGCTTTTTGCTTCACAGCGAGCGTCCAGCAATATTCACCGGCGACGTGCTGCTGATTCGTAGCAGTGGCCGAACCGACTTTCAAGGTGGTGACGCTGGTCAAAGCTATGATTCTATTACTAAAAAAATATTTACGTTACCGGATTCAACGCTGGTATACCCGGCGCACGATTATAAGGGCTGGACCCGCAGCAGCGTTGCTGAGGAAAAGGCTCATAACCCGCGATTAGCCGGCAAGAGCCGTGCGGAATATATCGACATTATGAACAACCTGGATCTGCCTGATCCTAAGATGATGGATGTGGCCGTTCCGGCGAACCTTGGCTGCGGTTTAGCTGCAGATGCATAGCGAACTAACAGTTTGAACATTCATTCACACTACAATCAGGAGAAATTTTTATGCTTACGTTTTTAACTGCACAACAAATGATCGATGAAGCCAAAAAAGTGGTTGACACCGTCGACCTTGAAAAGGTGAGGGCTCTGCGTGGCAGCGGTGCGCTAGTGCTCGATGTTCGTGAACCCAATGAGTGGCAGGAAGGCCATCTGGAAGGTGCCGTCGCTATACCTCGTGGTGTATTGGAAATGAAAATTTCCGACGAAGAAAGCGATCACCAACGGCCTATAGTCACCTATTGTGCCAGCGGTGGACGTGCCGCGCTAGCCGCAGCAACGTTACGACAAATGGGCTACATTGCAGCTCTTGCATCGGAAGCAGGCTTTGACGATTTGCAGGCTACCGGACTACCTTGTAATAAGCCGGACTAAATTTCCACACAAACATAGGCATGTGCCTGTGCGATAGCAACTCGGAGCACGCAGACGGGTCCCGCTTGCGTGGTCTCACGAAATGTCAACTGGAGAGAACAGAAATATGATGAACGATATGGGTATGGGATTGGCTATTGATCGGCTGGAAGACGATCCAAAGCCAGGTAACCATTGTCATCATCACTCACGAATAAGCCCTCGTGTTCAATAAAACCAGTCGCACGCTGGCTAATGCGATGAGTAAGAGTATTCAGTTCACTTTTTTCGTAAAAATTCAGTCGAGTTTAAAAAGACTTAGATTAAATTTATTTCTCCAAGGCAACTAGTTAATCTTTTGGATATCTGGCAGTTATTGGTAAAGCCGAACCGCCAGATCCCGTGATACGACGTTATGTCAGCATCATTGAATGAAACCAGGGATCAACTGTGAACCTTCTCCCATTGCTTGACCTGATCTTCGCCCCCAAAATCTATTCAACGGTAACCACTGAATTCATTTCCCGTCGAACTTTTCTTGTTCGCTCATAGATAACTTTTCGCATTCTGTTCATGGCGCCCAAAGGCTTATGCTCGGATAAACTGTTCCAAGGATTGAAAGCTAGGTTCTCGCAAAATGTATTTTGTGCATCTGTATCGAAGGTCTGTTTAGGAAAGTGGATACGCGCTACAACAGTAAAAGGTGCCTGCACTTCTTGCCATTCGATCATGGAATTTTCGACACTCATTTCGTCGTTTTCTCGAAGTTGAACCAGAAACTCCATGCAGCTTGCATTTTGGTCAAGGCTCGTCTTCATCGCCTCGCGAAGATAATCTGCACCGGCTTCCTCGGGAGCTTCATTTGTCGTGGCTGTACATGGGCGAACTGAGTATTTCACGGCTTTCCGCTGCTGTCCCATCCCAAGCTGGTAGGGAACTTCAGACCAATACCGTGTATGTAAAGGGTTGGCAATTTTTTTGCTAGTCAACTCGAGGCCAATAAGTGAACCTTGAAGTCCCAAATTAAAGGGTATTGCCAATTTATCCCAAAATCCGTCAGACGATAAATTTCGATGTACGGCCACATAGGTTTCAGGTTCTTTAACCGGAAAGACAGGGTGATTAATTAAGATAAAATCCTGCACTGTGCTTTTATCTGCTATGTGCCAGCCAGCCTCGGCTGGAGAAGAAAGCAGCTTTATTGCCATCCCCCTTGCGTCCCCTTTAATGTCCGGGCGATCAGGATCAGGATTTCCATTAGAAAAACGCACCCACGCGGAATAGGATTTACCTGCTTGGAATACACCTTGGCTTAATGATTTAGGTAAATCGTCTAGCACGTCAAACTCTGCGTTTAAACAGCCATGAGCTTTGGGGTGAACATCACGCCTGGCTTCTCCATTGGTATATCGATGGCGGATAATACCTTCAATGAGGTCAGCTGTTTCGTCGGCTAAAAGTGCCTCATGTGGATATAGTTTTTCCCCTAAAGCGGCATCTGCCTCGGGATAGATATTTTCAATAGTCGCAATTTCTTCAACGGAACGGTTCTGAGACTGATTTGCTGGTGAACTGCAACCAGCCAGTATGAGAAGAAATGATAGGAGTGGCGTCAACAGTTTCATATGAATGTTCCTTTAATAGCTTAACGAATAGGCAGGTAAAACGTGAATACTGAAAATTGAACAAAACGGATAGAAAGCACATTTTATTGTCAATCCTAGTCAATAATATTTAATCGGATTCCTCCTAGCACTTCTACTATACACCGTTTTATTCTACCTATACACACGCACTTATACGAGGTTAAAAATGAATAATAAAAAACAGAATCAGCGGCGCACTTAGTGATCGATGGGGTAATATTAAAGAGCGGTTTTGAGGCGCTTGTTTTAAATTCTAAATTATGTGAAAACAGTTGAGTAATAAATGAAAAATCGCCGATTTCCACCCCCTCAAGGATATAAAAGAGATGTAAATATGAGGAAATATGTATCGTTACTTTATAAAACGACATTTTATTTTACCTATAAACCACATCAGCTACGTCTGGTCCCGCTTGATTACTACAAGACCAATAACGTTGCACTCCTATGACTGCAAATATTTAACAAAGCTATTCCGTTTAGTAGTCACTTTGCATAACTATTTCTGTTTGGGAATATTCTTGATTAACTTAATGATAACGCGATTATCATTAAGTTTGGCTAAGTCGAGCAAATAGCTTTTTTCAAGTTCTTGCACCGGTATTTTTGATAATAATTCTTTTATCAACTCCTCTTAACCATTTACTATGGCAGTTTTCAAGATTACAAAATTCGCTATACTGTGTTCATTTTGAACAGTCATGTTAGAACCCGTTAGTTACGCCTTGTTAATTTTTCGTTTTAAAGTTATCGCTTACGATTAGCAATATAAATTTATCTGCTTTAATGCTGCGGTTTGGATCAGCTAGGGCTTAAACTGAAGCAATAACAAACAAGTCCATAAAGCGGTTTACTGCTTTGGACTCAAGCGCGGCTTGATCTTTACACAGCGTGAAAATAGTTTTGCATTGATGGTTCGGAAACCGCGTCGCTAAGTTCGCTTTGAACTTTTGCTCCAATAGCGGGATCCCTTCTTGGCGCCGGCGACGATGTCCCACAGGGTATTCCACTAGCACTTCTTCTGTGCTGCTGCCATCGTTGAAAAAAATTTGAATGGCGTTAGCGATAGCGCGTTTATCTGCTTCTAAATACTCTGCGGTAAAGCGTTTATCTTCGACAACCTCCATTTTATCGCGCAGTTCATCAATGATGGGATGTGCCTTGTGAAAGTCGTCTTCGTAATGTTCGGCGGTTAGCCCTCCAAACGCCAGCGGCACCGCAACCATATACTGCAAACAGTGGTCACGATCTGCAGCATTAGCAAGTGCACCTGTTTTAGAAATAATGCGAATGGCCGATTCGTGGGTTCGAATGACGATTTTCTTAATATCCGCTAAGCGATTTCTCACCTCAGGATGCAGGATAACCGAAGCTTCCGCGGCAGTTTGCGCATGGAACTCTGCGGGGAAAGAAATCTTAAACAAAATGTTTTCCATCACGTAAGAACCATACTCTTGAGAAAACGAAAACTGACGTTCAGCCTCTGGTTTAAGTGCTTGGTCTTTATTCGTCTTCGAAAAAGAGACGTCGTAAAAGCCCCACTGCGGAGCGGTTAATACGCTTGGAATACCCATTTCACCGCGCATCGACATGTCGGCCAAATGCACAGCTCTTGAGGTCGCGTCGCCCGCGGCCCAAGATTTACGAGAACCCGCATTGGGTGCGTGACGATAGGTGCGCAGCGCAGAGCCATCGACCCAAGCTTGCGAGACCGCCGCCATGATTTGTTCTCTATTGCCGCCCATCATTTTTGTGATAACTGCCGTTGAGGCGACTCGAACTAACAATACATGGCACAAACCAACGCGATTAAAAGAATTTTCTAGCGCTATTACACCTTGAATTTCATGCGCCATGATCATGGCTTCAAGCACTTCTCGCATGGTAAAAGGCTGTTCGCCCTTCGATAGTCTGACCTGAGATAAATGATCAGCCACTGCCAAAATACCGCCTAAATTATCCGATGGATGTCCCCATTCAGCGGCCAGCCAAGTGTCGTTATAATCGAGCCAGCGGATAATACAACCTATGTCCCAAGCGGCTTTAATCGGGTCGAGCGACAACGATGTTCCTGGCACTCGCGCGCCGTTAGGCACAAGGGTGCCTTGTACGATAGGACCAAGGTGTTTTGTACATTCAGGAAAGCGCAGCGCTAGCAATCCGCAACCGAGGGTGTCCATTAAACAGTTGCGCGCGGTATCGAGCGCTTCTTCGCTAGTGACTTCAAAATTCATGACATAATCTGCGATATCTTGGATGACATGATCGTAATCGGGACGGTTGTTAATATCTGTATTACTATTCATTTCTTATCCTTATTCGTTTGATTTTTTAAGATGAGATGATAATTCGATACTTTTATCCTGGCGGATTTAATATGTATCGTCACTTTATAAAAAATGACGTTTTTCTTTTACCTATACTCTAAAGTCATTAAGGTGAAAAGTCGGTTTTGAAAAAACCATTTGGCCTACTGTTTGCGTGTGTGTCAAATGAGCGTGAGCCGCAGTTATTGAGCCGCGAGTAATACTCTTATAGTGTTCTGCCTATTTGCAAAGTCTCAGGCTTATTTGTAAATAAGCCTGACGGTATTATTGAAATAATACCTTGAATTAAAACCAGAATCTTAAACCTGCGATAAGGCTGGTGTCGGATTTCTTACCGCCTTCGGCGATTAGGTAGTCGGCTGTTTTACCAAAGGCTTGATTAAACTTAAGCCCGATGTAGGGCGCAAATTTTCTAGAAAATTCATAGCGTAAACGCAACCCTAGTTCAGCAGATGATAATCCAGATCCAATTCCCATAGATGCATCATCGGAAGAATAGGCACTGAGTTTTAGGCTGGGCGTTAATATCAGTTTTTGAGTAAATAAAGCCTCGTATTCCGTTTCGAATCTAAAACCAATATTTTTGTCGTTGAACACCACTGCTGCATTAGTTTCAAAGAAATAAGGGGCAAGGCCTTGTAAACCGATTACGGCCCAGTTTTGGTTTTTTTCAGGAGTCGTGTCATAACCAACCCCCATTTGAAGATCCCAATATTTTTCAATGGGATGGCTGTAGAGTAGCTGGTTCTCAGATTCGGTTTGTCCATGAAGTGTTTCCCCTTCGGATTTAAGGTAGAGTTTGTGCCAATCCTTACCTATCCAAGACGTGACACCCCAAGAAGTAGGGTTGCCAGTTTGGTCGCTAATTTCAAGCGTATCCATTAGAAAGTACGTTAATAAAGGGTCTCTTTCTCCACCTGCATGCACTTGTGATGTCATTAGTATGGACGAGATAAATATGGTGCGTAATATTACTTTGAATAAATTTTTCATTATATTTCTCCTAGAATACTGAATTTGACTATCGGATTTGTACACGTCTAAACATACCCATCATGTGATAGAGCATGTGGCAGTGGTATGCCCAATCACCACGAGCGTTCATAGTCACTCGATAACTGATTTTGGAACCTGGTTGTACAACGATTGTATGTTTTCTAGGAATATGATTTTCATCTCCCGTTTCTAAATCACTCCATACACCGTGTAAGTGCATAGGGTGATTCATCATGGTGTCATTAATAAACGTAACGCGAATGCGCTCACCGAAGTTAAACTTTAATGGTTGTGCTTCACCATAGGGGATGCCGTTAATTGACCACATATAACGCTCCATATTGCCCGTTAAGTGCAACAGCAGTTGTTTAGTGGGTTTAGGTTCATGGCGTGTCGGATAAAGGTTTTTTAAATCGGCATAGGTTAAGACCTTGCGGCCATTATTTCGTAAGCCAACGCCTGGATCATCTAGCCGATATTTTGCGCCAGTGGCACGCATCGCGATTTGTGGGCCTTCTTTTTCAGGCACATCAATGAGAGGTAGTTTTGGATTCATATCCATTGGAATTTGCTCGTCATCTAAATTAACATTCATGTTAGACATAGTCTGTG
Source organism: Colwellia sp. BRX8-5 (assembly GCF_014077325.1). Classification (NCBI taxonomy): domain Bacteria; kingdom Pseudomonadati; phylum Pseudomonadota; class Gammaproteobacteria; order Alteromonadales; family Colwelliaceae; genus Colwellia; species Colwellia sp. BRX8-5. The sequence continues at coordinate 11,630 of NZ_JACGVR010000040.1, read as the reverse complement.
CATTTTTTGAATAGTAAGCATTGCTGACATCCTGGCCCATTTGCATGCCACCAGACATGTCATTATCGCTCTGATCCTTACCATTCATTTGCATGCCACCAGACATGTCATTATCGTTCTGATTCTTACCATTCATTTGCATGCCAGTAAGCATATCCTGACCACTCTGATCCATGCCGTCCATTTCCATACCCATGTCTGTCATGCTTAAAATAGGTAATGGATCCATTGCTGGGACAGACGCCAATTTTGAAGCATTAGAGGTGATGGAGCCTATCGCATAACCGGAACGGTCAATGGCTTGAGCAAAAATCGCATAAGCTTGTTTATCTGTATCAGGTTCCACAATGACATCATAGGTTTCTGCTACACCAATGCGGAATTCATCAACCTCTACCGGTTGGATTAAGTTTCCATCAGCAGCCACAACGGTCATTTTTAAACCAGGGATCTGTACATCAAAGAACGTCATAGAAGAGCTATTAATAAAACGCAATCTTACTTTCTTGCCAGATTCCACCACGGTACGCCAATGTGCATTAGGGGAGAGCCCATTCATTAAATAGGTGTAGGTTGCGCCAGTTACATCTGACAAGTCTCGATCGGACATTTTCATGTTGTTCCACATTGAACGATCTTTCCAGGCTTGAGAAAATCCTTTTTGTTTTAATTCACTCCAAAAATCGCCGACCGTTCTTTGGTGGAAATTATAGTAATCACCCATCTTTTTAAGGTTTGCATAAATGGTTTCAGGAGGGGTATCTGACCAGTCAGAGAGTTGAATCACATAGTCATGGTCGGAGTGAATAGGTTCTTGTTTTTTTGGTAAAATAACAATTGCACCGATGACACCTGTTTGCTCTTGATATGCGGAGTGACTGTGATACCAATAGGTACCATTTTGTTTTACGGTGAATTGATAGACATAAGTTTCACCGGGCTTAATGCCGTCATAACTTAAGCCAGGTACACCATCCATATTCGTTGGCAAAATAATCCCATGCCAATGAATAGAGGAATCTACCATTAATTTGTTAGTCACGCGGAGTGTGATTTCATCACCTTCATGCCAAACAAGTGTTGGTGCAGGTAAAGAGCCGTTAACCAATGTTGCTAAAGCGGGAGTGCCGGTAATATTAACGGTCGTTTCGGAAATAGTTAAATCAAACTCAGTTCCCGTTAACATGGGTTGTTTTGGATTGAACTTAGTCGAGCCTTGCGAGATAAACTCATTGCTGGCAAAGGTTGATGGAATGTTTGATGCAACGGCAGCCGCTACTGAAGTTAATGCTAAACCGCGGACAAATTGACGTCGATTAATTATCGAGTGTGTGTTTTTAGTTGAAGAGGTCATCATTAACTCCTTAAAAATAATAAATAAAAGGCTTTGTTTGAAGGTGAAAATGGTCGTTCATCATAAAATTTATAGATGGATCCAGATTAAGCTAATATTCACCCTCGTTCGGTGCGACACCGAACAGATTGAATAGGATATTTGATGCAAACTGAGAAATGTTGACTCTATTAATAAAGCAATTATTTATTGTTTTCAACCTTTAATCTGGAGCAAATACATCATGTTACATACAATTAATGATTTAAAAAATATCGCCATTCAGGCCTCTGATGGCGATATTGGATTGACCAAAGATCTTTATTTTGATGATAAGCATTGGGTGATCCGATATTTGGTGGTGGAAACGGGGTCTTGGTTATCAAGCAAAAAAATATTGCTTTCACCCATATCAATCAAAGAGTTTAATCAGAAAGATAAAACGCTTACTGTCACAATCTCAAGAGAACAGGTAAAAAACAGCCCTGATATAGAAAGCGAAAAACCGGTCTCTAGGCAGCATGAGGTCGATCATATGGAATATTATGGTTACGAACATTACTGGGGTAACACAGGTATTTGGGGAAGTGAATCTAGTCCTAACATGATGGCACTTGGTTATTATAGTGTCGCGCCAAAGCCAGATAACTTAGATAACCCAGAGATATCCGCAGACATCAAGGCTGCACTATCACGGGATAATGATCATCATCTACGCAGCAGTCATGCCGTAGTGGGTTATCACCTTGATGCAATAGACGGTGAATTGGGTCACTTGCAAGGTATGTTGATAGATATCGACACTTGGGCTATTCGTTATTTGATTATTAACACCAGTAATTGGTGGTTGGGTCATCTGGTTTTAATTGCGCCTAAATGGATTAAAGAGGTGAGTTGGCCTACCTCTAAAATTTATGTTGATATGACGCAGCAGCAAGTGAAAGATGCACCAACGTTCGATCCCTCAGTGCCTTTTAGTTTTGAAGATGAGAAAAATTTGCAAACTCATTATAGTCGCAATGATAAATAACATTATTACCTCTCTATGATGGATTTCTGCTTTCTTACTTTCTAGCATTTGAAAAATCATATTCTTAGGCCAAAAATGGATAACTGAGACATATGTACTTATTTCGAGCAATAAATCCATCCAAAAATTTTGTTCATAATCTAAAAGTTGATAAGGGGTTATAAGCCCCCAAACACTGAGAGCAAGAAAAATCTGTTGCCTTAGCATATTCTGAGAAGTTTTGAGTAATAGACGACAGTTCGCCGACTTGGATATAAAAGAGATGTCAGTATGGAAAACATGAGGCAACATGTATTTTCATTTTATGAAAAATGACGTTTTATTTTACCTATATTCGACACTAGATAAGCTAATACACTGGCTGAATCTACATTAAAGGATAATGATAAAAAATAACGGGAATAATATTAATGGATCTCTCTGTATTAGATAAATTCTGGCAGTTAATTGACGAAAAATTACAAGGCTGGCTGGAAGCTGGCATTAAACACTTACCCAATTTTATAGTCGCCATTCTCTTAGTCATATTTTTTGGCTTACTGGCTAAATATGTTGGCAGAGCCGTTCGAAAAGTGCTTCATAAAACCCTAGAATCTGAACAAATTGCTGATCTACTTACGTCTATTATGAAGATGCTTGTGCTGTTCACAGGGCTATTTATCGCCCTAGAATTTTTGGGGTTAACCGGCACAGTAACATCACTCTTAGCTGGCGCTGGTATCATTGGCTTAGCACTTGGTTTTGCTTTTCAAGATATGGCAGAGAATCTTATTGCCGGTATTGCGATGGGTATTCGTAAGCCATTTCAAATTGGCGATGTGGTTGAAGCAGAAAATGTGCTTGGCATAGTAAAAACAATTAATTTACGTAACACATTAGTAGAAACGTTTTTTGGCCAGATAGAAGTTATTCCAAATAAAATCTTGTTTCGAAACGTACTAACAAATTATACGACCACAGGCAGCAGGCGAATCGAAGTACCGGTTGGTATTTCTTACGCAGACGACCCAGAAAAGGCAGCTGGAGTTATTGAAGAAGCGATAAATGTCTGTGATTTTGTTATAAAAAAAGAAGAAACTGCCGTGTTTGCCAAGGAGTTTGCAGACAGCAGTATAAATTTAGTTGTCTGGTTCTGGATTGACTATCCAGGCGACACTGGCTTTATGAAAGCTCGCCATACGGCGGTTGTAGAAATCAATAAAGCGCTGGCAAAAGCTGATATCTTAATTCCATTTCCTATCAGAACATTGGATTTTGGCGCCAAAGGTGGTGAAAAGCTCAATACCATGTTGTCGAAAAAAAATTCAGAAGATAAATCAGCAGACTCAAAAAAGTCATCATCGTCTGAAAATGAAAAGTAACCTCTGGGATCAGAGCAAACTTTCATTAACTAAACGTCCGCTTTGTCGCATCTGACTAATTTATTTACACTGCCCAAATCATTTATAAGGCTGGCTGAACGCTCATTGAACTTTGTAAAAACAGTTGGCCATTGGCTTTCTGCTTGTAGTACACGTTTGCTGCAGAAGGCTTGTAGGTAGGTAACACTGAGATAGCCGACGTTCAGGTTTTTCTCTGAGATTTAAATATAAGCGCATACCAAAGTACGTTGAGCGAGATTTTGATGATTTTTTGTGCTGTGGTCGTCTCGAGTATGATTTTAAGCGTGTGATATGCGGTGACTGCTTTCATTAGAAACTGGTTGTCTTTCTTTGTTCACTGATCCCGCATTCTTATCACAAAGAGTGAAGTCAACGTGCCTGTCTAGCGCTTTTTTTCGATTTACTGGATAAAATTGATACCTAACACTATCAAATCCTAACCTTCTCATCCATTAACCTGCTTCAAAAGTTGATCCAATGACCCTGAACCCAACAAAATCAGATCATGTTAAATAGATCAGGTATGTGGTTTATTCTTTTGTACTTTTTTCTTTGGGTCATTTATTCGCCACTAACATGGGCTCGTTGATGTTTGCTCGCGGTAGTGTTGGTAAGCGAACAGACAACTCACTCCAACGGACTGATAATACACTTGAGCTAACGCCAACGGCGTTTGCCTATCAGACCCGGAAGGAGCAACCATGTCGACAATCACCACCATTAATCTTGCGACCGAAAAAGAAACCCATACCTACGACATAATTACCGAAATACAAGCGACGGATCGGCTTGCTAATGAAAAAGCTATTGACTGGTCGGTGGGATCTTTTCAAAGGACGAGAAACGTCCACACGGTGGCTTTGGAATAAAAAAAATTGGTCAACGTAAAGTCGATTTTCCTGCCATGACCTGGCTTTAACTGCCTAATTTCGAACATTTAATTTAACATTAAGGATTTTTCTATGAGTATGAACATTCTTGTCGCCGGTGCCACCGGAAAAACGGGCCAGCTTCTGGCCCAGTACCTGATAGAACAGGGCCATAAACCAACAGCGCTGGTTCGCGAAAGTTCGGATACCAGTTCGTTGCCCTTGGGGGTAGATGTTCGCCATAGTGATCTTACAGAACTGAAAACCGGCCTGTGCGACGGCATGGACGCGGTGATCTTTGCTGCAGGCTCCGGCGGAACCACCGGTCCTGAAATGACCAAAAAAGTGGATCGGGACGGCGCCAAACGACTGATTGATCTGGCGCTGGAATCAGGCGTGAAACGTTTCGTGATGCTCAGTTCGATCGGCGCCGATCTGCCCAACCCAACCGGCGACCTGGCCCCTTACCTGAATGCCAAGCACGAAGCGGACGAATACCTTAAGGCTTCCGGAGTGACCTACTCGATCCTGCGCCCCGTAGCACTAACCAACAAGGGTCGCGGCACTGATGTGATCCTGGGCGAGGACGTCGATAAATCAGCAAAGGCGTCCCGATCGGATGTAGCCCATGTTCTGGTGGAGGCCGCCACTACAGGCTGTTACGACGGTATGGCGCAGAATATGCGGTCCGCCTGACTGTCACGGCGTAATACAGGCTTGGAACCTATAACTTGTAATATTTAATAATTCATTTCAACAGGAGAAAACCAATGTCAGAAATCAATGGCAAAGTCGTCATCATTACCGGTGCCAGCAGTGGTCTCGGTAAAGCCACAGCGCAACGCTTGGCAAAAGGTGGCGCCAAGCTGGTGCTTGCTGCCCGTCGCGAGGAACGCCTTGTGGAGTTGCGTGATACGATCAAGGAGCAGGGTGGTGACGCTATTTATCAGGTTACCGACGTCACTGAACGCGCTCAGGTTGAGTCGCTGGCCAAGGCAGCGAAGGAAGCGTATGGCCGCATCGACGTGCTGGTCAACAACGCTGGCCTGATGCCGCTGTCGCCCCTCGATGAGCTCAAGGTCGACGAGTGGGAGAAGATGGTTGATGTCAATATCAAAGGCGTGCTCTATGGCATTGCCGCTGTGCTGCCGACCATGCGCGAGCAGCATGTCGGCCACATCATCAATCTGTCGTCGGTAGCTGGGCATAAGGTCTTTCCCGCGTCCGCCGTTTATTCCGCAACCAAGTTTGCCGTTAAGGCGTTATCAGAAGGCATTCGTCAGGAAGGCGAAGGGGAAATCCGCTCCACCAATATTTCGCCTGGGGCTGTGGCGACCGAACTGACCAGTAAAATCAGCGACCCCGATACTGCTAAGGGTGTTGATGAAATGTACGAGATGGCAATTGACTCTGATGCGATTGCACGTGCAATTGCTTATGCAATCGAGCAGCCGGCAGATGTTGATGTCAACGAGATTATCATCCGTCCCACCAGACAGCCGCTCTAACCAGGCAGCCACTCTATTGGACAGGAGCAATAGAGTGGCATGGTAAAAGTTCTGAATTACAGCGTCTTAGGGTCTGCTGTTAAAACACTTATATTGGAAGCCAACACTGGAGAATGATTTTTTAGCGTGGGCTCGAACGGATTTACGGATGCTAAGGAAGTAATGGAAGAGCGGAAGGATCCGCTGCCTTAGTGTATATGTTCTCATTTCTCAGTAAATCGTTTTTTACTCTGAGGTGAAGCAAACGATGAGTATCAACTGTCTATCCCTGATGCCGACCTAATCCATGAGTTCGGTCAAAATTGCCTGCAACGCGATTCAACTCTTTTAGCGCAATGTGCTGAATAAACCCTGTAGAAACTTGCATTCCAAAAGTCATCCCCCTATGGTGGGTATTAAAAGTAAGCTAATGTTTTAATTAACCAACAAAAAGGGAGTGCGACGAATGGAAAACAACAACGACCAAAGCATAACTAACTTTGCCGCCATAAAAACTACCATTGCCAATAACGAAGAACAACGGCTCAAAGAATTACTGGCAGGCCAAGTAATGCAAGAACTTGAAAAAAGCTACCTCATTGACCTAGCCAAATTAGGAAATAATCACGCGATTTTGAAGATATTAGAAGACATCCCTGTGGAAAATCAAGAATAGAAATAAGCTGAGTTTCAACCTTATAAAAGTTTTGAAAAATAATATGAATTTGATGAGCAACAATTTGATTAGAATTTTCAAGCATTATTATCATACTGCGAGCTGCCTCAAAACTTGCATTGCTACTAACGCGTGAGTTCAAGGGCATTTGAGAGGAAACCTGTTTTTTCGACAGAAAACATGGATTGCAGGTCAAATGTCTGGTGCAACAATTTGTTAAGCACAGTAAATTATCAATGGTCCTGCCTGATTGAAACAATGCCTAGGTATTCACGGAAAGGTCGCTCAATAAGTCAATTTAATTGTTAGATCAAGGTTTTCCCCATCGTACGTAAATCTAGCGGTTTCAAACGAAGGTGCGCTCATCGAGGCCTTTGCACCACTTGAAAAACCGTAGGCTTCTGTCGGCACCCCTAGCAAGTTTGTGCCAAGCTTACCATCCATATTTTTATCATGAATGACAACCAAGGCATACGTTCCCGGAGGGATATCTAAAAAGTTGCAACGCGCCTGCGTATCTCGAATTTTCATCATCATTATATTGGTTGCAGAGTGCAAAAATTCAGTAGGGAAACCTACTGAAGATTCGAAAAGCGCACAAGCTACAACTCCAGTGTTATTTTTAATGTTCGGAATTTTTACTTGAATTCCGGAGCACGATGATTGGGCAAAAACGATGGCGGGAAGATGCGCAAACACCAGCACGGCCCAACATGCTAAACACCGGCCTCTTTTAGATAAACGCGTCACAGGATGCCTGAAAGTCTTGGCCAACGTAGACCTCCGATTAGTTGATTCACTCATTAGTTCCCTCATAGCTCCGCTCTCTCTGGCTTGGTAGGATCCGCGATTATACGCCTAACGTCTTGATAACCTGCGACGGGTTGCAAGCAATAAGGCTGATTACTGCCGCAACCTTGGTAAAACCAATGAACTTCAATTTTTCTCATTGGTCGTGGTCAGCGTTTATTAAATTGTTCAGCAATTTTTGCCGTTTGAGTCCAATATTATCCATTTTGCCTCAAAATCAACAATGCGGCCTAGGAGCATCAATTACTACATGGTACGTGAACCAGCATAGCATTAAATATTAGTTACCCAGCCTGTTCATGCCCCAGGCTCAATAACATTCCCCTTGGATTAATTTTTTAGGTTGATAGAAAATATTGAGGTCGTTACCGATAACAAGGCCTTTTTTGTATCATTGCACTATTTTTATATCATTTGTTCTCACACAGGTATTGTTGAAGTCGTCAAAATTATCGCATGTGGTTCGAACAAACCAGTTCTGCCGCGGGTCGAAAGAACACTTTGTTTGGTAATGACAGGTGCTGTCAAACTTTTCCCAGTACTGACATTCTTCAACGCATTGTAGATTTTTGTATATATAAGTCTTTTTTTCAAACAGGCACTTTTTATTAAAATCGTCCCAGTGTTGGCATTCTTTGAGAGCCTGCGGGACATGCTCTGTTAACGCTATGCCGCAGGTGACAGTGAGGTTTCCCTGGCGATATGTTTCTCCTGTATCGAGAATTACCTCTTTTGCGAAGACACTACCAGCTAAAAATGTCACCCATCCAATGAAAGCTATTAAAAAAATTTTGTTCATGATCTGATTCCTTATTAACTTAATTTTTCTATAATCTAATTGCACAATGCAAAGATATTAGATTTTATTCATCATCTCCTTTCATTATGGCCACAATGACCATGCTATTGGTTTGAATCTGGAGATGGCGACTTCAGCGCATTGTTGATTGAGTCATCCGTGACACCCACAGTCGAGATAAGACTGTGATGAGGTTTTGGGAGAACTGGACTTGTGCCAGTACTGTTGTTGATTGGTTGAGAACTGATTACGCTGCAACCATTTAGGATTAGAAAGGTCAGATAAAAAGAGGTAGTTCGAATTAACTGAAACGTTTTCATCAGTGTTCTCCAAAATGGGTCTTAAGGGTCTTACTATGTGTAATTTATTCGACTCGACTCAGTTGATTTTAGTCTTCTAATGTTTTGAATGGTAAAACAATACGCACAATTAATCTGGAAGTCTGTACTCTAGCGAACACATAAATTGGAAAATTCTGGGGTGTTCTATATGTATTATCTTACACCGTGTGTTTTGTTTGAGTGTAACGTCGTTTAGGGTTTCCTATGGTTTTTCCATTTATAATCAATGGTTTCAGAATATTTTAAATAACGATTTTGGTTTAGTAGCTGGTAAATAGTTTTAGGTTAGAATTTCAACGGCAGGTATGGTGACTTGATGTCTCCTGCAAGCTCATTGCCGTCAGTCAAGTTTAATTAATCGTATGATTATTTTTCGCTCAGTTCGAATGCTCTTACGACCGTTTTAGGTCGTTAGTTGCCTTTTCTAGAATAGAGTCAATAATATGCTCATTCCATTTAATTCCAAGTAAAATGATAAATATTAACATACAAGGATAGTGGTTATTTCTAAATTAGTGTTGTTGCCCGGTATGGATGGTACTGGAGAATTATTTGAAGAGTTTTTGTCTAACTTTGACGGAGACTATATTGTAATCCCATTACCTCAATCGGGTTCTCAAGACCATGTGTTTTTAGCTAATATAATAAAAGAGCAATTACCAACTGAAGATTATATTTTGTTAGCTGAATCGTTTGCTGGCGGTATTATTCCTGAGCTACTTAGGCAAAATAATCCACATTTGAAAGGCGTGATTTTCATTGCCAGTTTCCTTAGTTCTCCTAACCAATTCTTATTGTCGATAGCTAAACTTTTACCTATTAAATCTTTAGCTTCAGCACCTTTATCAACGATTTTTCATAAGTTTTTACTCCTCGGTCAAGGGGCATCAAAAGAGCTTTTATCAAAATTTATTACGGTTACTAAATCTATACCTGATCTCGTATTAAAAAATAGATTAGAAGTTATGAGCCAGCAACGACTACCAATAACAACATCGGATATACCTTCAATTTATATTCGAGCACTTTCAGACAGGCTTATAGCATCACAGAAGGGTCGTGAGTTCACCAAAGTCTTCAGCAATATTAAGTATATAGAAATTGAAGGACCTCATTTCATACTTCAAGCACAGCCAAAAGAGTCTGCGCGGTTGGTTACTGAGGCGATATCCTTGATCCTTAAAGACTGTAGGTATTCATAATGCCATTTACTCCAATGCACATGGGGCCAGGGATTTTTATTAAAGCCATATTACAAAGTAGCTTTAGCTTGATGGTTTTTGGCTGGACTCAAATCGTAATGGATATCCAACCACTAATTGTGTTGATAACGGGAGAGGGGCATCTTCATGGTTTTACCCATACCTATGTTGGTGCAGTGCTAATTGCTATTTTTGCTGCTCTAACAGGTAAATACTTATCCGAACTTGGTTTAAAGCTGATAAGTATTTCTAAAAGGGAAAATCCCATATCAATTGCTTGGTGGGTAGTATTTCTAAGTGCATTTGTTGGCAGTTTTAGTCATGTATTACTTGATAGTATTATGCATTCAGATGTTGAACCCTTCTTTCCATTTTTATTAGATAATCCGTTGTTAGGTCTGATTTCAGTGCCGATGTTGCACAAGTTATCTTTATATAGTGGGTTATTGGGCGCAGTAGTTTATTATGGAATTTATTTAAAAAATAAAAGCTTAAAAGTAAAAGCAGGGAAGTCATAAAGAAAAATGAAAATATTAACGTTTAGTATCTTAATTACTTGTTTGTATTCTAACGCTGTTTTAGCAGAAGAAAGTACATGCTACGGTACAACCTCAAAAGGACGTTTGGAAAAAGGGGTAGAGCTACCAAGCTCTGGTAATAATTTTGTCGCTTACAGCATTGTTGCAAGGTTAGCAGGGAGAGCTTACGTCCATTCCCAAGTAGAAAGCATCATAGTAAACGGCTATAAATCTTTAGAAACAGAACAACCAGACAAAGTTTTTAAGTATGCTGAAACTGGATTCGAAGAAGGTGGACAGTTCAAACCCCATAAAACTCATCGTAATGGTTTATCGGTAGACTTTATGACACCCGTATTAGATGAATCGGGTCAATCAGTGCATCTGCCAACTCACCCTTTAAACAAGTTTGGCTACGACATTGAATTTGATAGTAAAGGGCAATATGAAGAATATTCTATCGACTATGTTGCTTTGGCTGCTCATATTGTTGCCTTGCACAAAGAGGCTGTAGCTCAAGGTGTAGATTTATGGCGAGTAATATTTGATCCTAAATTACAATCTGAGCTTTTCAAAACACCTTATGGCCCTTATCTTAAAAAGCATATCCAGTTTTCCAAAAAACGTTCATGGGTTAGACATGATGAACATTACCATGTGGACTTTGATATTCCGTGTAAGGAACTAAACGAATGAAAAATATTCTCTTCATCTGTAGTAAAAATCAGTGGCGTAGTCCCACAGGAGAACAAATATTTAAAAATCACGCTGAACTAAATGTGAGATCAGCAGGTACTAGTTCAAGTGCAAGAAAAACGGTAAATGCAAAAGATATTCTATGGGCTGACATTATCTTTGTGATGGAAGAAAAGCATAAAAGTAGACTTAAAGCTGAGTTCATCAAATTAGTTAAATATAAAGATATTCAAGTGTTAGATATCCCTGATGAATATCAGTATATGGATGAAGAGTTGGTAGATATCTTGGAACAGTCCGTTAGTGTATATCTAGGAATGTTAGATATTAATTTATTATAAGTTTATGATATTATTGTGTATTATTAGACGTCAACTAACTTGTCCGGTTGGCGTCAATTAACTTGGCCGGTATTTGAATTTAGTTGCATAGCTTGTTTTTTTCGGTAACTTTCTCCTTTTATTTGATAGATATCACTGTGGTGAAC